>DATFVP010000224.1:0-11958 GCA_035260285.1 Methyloceanibacter sp. | reverse complement strand
GGTCGCCGAGACCCAAGGCTTCCATGGTAGCTACGGGCAAAGCCGCTTCGACACGGCGGAGAACCTCTTTGCCAGCGGATTCTACGAGACCCCCGGCTGGCAGCGCGCGCAGCGCAACCGCCCGCCGGGAAGCACACCGGCATCACCGCGAGCGCGGGAGCCGATCACCATCGACGGCACGCTCGTCGCGGCGAGCACGGTTGAGGGCGCCGGGCTCTCGGTCGGCATGCGCGTGTTCCACCAGAAATTCGGCTATGGCCGCATCGCGCAGGTTGACGGCAACAAGCTCACCGTCGACTTCGACAAGGCCGGGCAGAAGAAGGTGGTGGAGAGCTTCGTCGAACGTTGCTGAGTGCCTAGGGCACCGCGGCCGAAGCTCGGTCGAACCGGCCACCCTAACCGCAGCGGCGCACCTTTACGCCGTTTGACAAACGACAGCCGGGCGACGTACGACGACGGCGCCGTGGGGCCCGGCGCACCCAGCGCGAAACACGCCCCTTGCACAGACCACGGCATTGGCATCGGTGGGGATCGTGGCCAGAAACATGGCGGAGGCGAAGGCCGCGAGTACGAAAGAGCGCGTGGGTGTCTCCCTGGATAGAACTGGCACTTCGGTAGCTGGCGAAGATGTAGAAATTAGGACAGCCGGCCGATCCTCTTATATGTGTCCTTAAGCCGCCGATGCCTGAAACGCCTGCCAACACCTATGTTGCCAGTGTCGAGGCTCCAGCCGATGTCGCAGGGAGCATTGCTGCGGCGCTCGAAGCCGCCGAGACACCAGCGGCAATGGCCGTGACCCTTTTCGACTGCGGTCGCCACCGGGCCGAGGTTTCGGCACACTACGCTGAAGAGCCTTCGCGCGACCGGCTGACGCTTTTGATCGAGACCGCTTCGCCAAAGGCGCAACTTGGCGAGATCAGGATCGAGCCGCTTCCCCCAAAGAATTGGGTGGCGGAAGCCGAGAGCTTGCGCAGCCCGGTGCGCGCCGGCCGTTTCCTGGTGCATGGCCGTCACGACCGGGGCGAAGTGCCTCATGGGCGCTTCACCCTCGAGATCGACGCCGGCCTCGCCTTCGGCACCGCGCATCACGGCACGACTCGCGGCTGCCTCATTACCCTCGATCGTCTGCTCAAGCTGGAGCGCCCGCGCAGCGTGCTCGATGTCGGCACCGGGACAGGCATTCTCGCCATCGCCGCCGCAAAGGCTCTTGGCGGACCTGTGATTGCGAGCGACATGGATCCGGTCGCCGTCGCCATTGCCGCGGAAAATGCATTAAGGAACGGCGCTCGCTCCCGCGTCCTCGTGGTGAGGGCTGAGGGGCTTGCCCATCCGGCGTTGCGCCACGCCAAGGCCGACCTGCTCTTCGCCAACCTACTGCTCAGGCCTCTGCTCGAGCTTGCCCCGGTCTTCGCCCGCGCTCTTCACCCCGGCGGCATGTGCGTTCTCTCCGGCATCCTCGATACCCAAGCGCGGCAGGTCGAAGCCCGCTTCCGCTCCCTCGGCTTCAGGCTCGATTCGCGAATCCTTCTCGGTGGATGGACCACTTTGCTCCTCCGGCGTGGCAGCAGGTCGAAGATGCCTGCCGATTGATTGCGGCGCCCCCGCGCCTTACAACGCGGGATCATGTTTCAAAGCTTCGAAGAGATCAGCTCGCCTGGCGTGGTGGCGGAACGGGTGAGAGCGCTGCGGCGCGAGCTCAAATCGCGAAAGCTCGAAGGCTTTCTCGTGCCTCACAGCGATGAGCATCAGGACGAGTTCCTGCCTCCTTGCGCGGAGCGCCTGCGCTGGCTCACCGGCTTTAGCGGGTCGGCCGGGGCTGCCATCGTGCTGGAGAACGCGGCAGCTTTGTTCGTCGACGGCCGCTACACCTTGCAGGCGCGGGCGCAGACCGACACTTCGCTGTTCGACGTGCTGCAGACGCCGGAGGCCAAGGCCTCCAAATGGCTCGCCGCGGCTCTGCCGAAGGGCGGCCTCATCGGCTACGACCCGAACCTCCATACCATCAAGGAGATCGAGCGGCTGATCGAAAGCCTGGACAAGGTCGGTGTTCGCTTGCAGCCGCAGGCCGACAATCCGATCGACCTGTTATGGCAGGACCGGCCTGCCCCCTCCTCCGCTCCGGTGGTTCCGCACGGTCCCGAACTCGCAGGCCGGAGTGCGGCTGAGAAGATCGCCGAGGTGCAGGAGACCTTGCAGCGCGAGAAGGCCGATGCCGTCCTGCTCACCCTGCTCGATTCGATCGCTTGGCTGTTCAACATCCGTGGCGGCGATATCACCCACTCCCCTCTCGCGCTTTCCTTCGCCTTGGTGCCTGCGCGCGGCAAGCCGTCGCTCTTCATCGATCCCACCAAGCTCGGCGACAATGTCCGGGGCTATCTGAAAGAGACGGCGGAGCTCTTGCCGCCTGATGCGCTCGACGCACGGCTGGAAGCGCTTGGAGAAAGGGGCGCCCGCGCCCGCCTCGACCCTGAGACGACGCCGGTGCGCTTCGCGCACGTTCTCGAAGCTGCGGGAGCCAAGATCGTCGCCGGAGAGGACCCTTGCATTCTGCCCAAGGCGATCAAAAACGCGACCGAGATCGAGGGCACCCGCGCCGCGCATCTTCGCGACGGAGCCGCGGTCGTCCGCTTCCTCGCCTGGCTCGACGAAAATTCCTCCTCGGGCCGGGTCGATGAAATCGCTGCTGCGATGAAGCTTGAAGAGTTCCGGCGGGAGACGGGGGAGCTCAAGGATCTGAGCTTCGACTCGATCTCCGCGGCAGGCCCACATGGCGCCGTCGTCCATTACCGGCCAACCACCGCGAGCAATCTCAAGCTCAAGGCGCGATCGCTCTACCTTATCGACTCAGGCGGACAATATGCCGACGGCACCACCGACATCACCCGGACCGTCGCCATCGGCACGCCGAGCGTCGAGATGCGGCGGCACTACACGCTGGTGCTGAAGGGACACATCGCTGTCGCCACCGCGCGGTTTCCAAAAGGGACCCGCGGGCAAGATATCGATCCCTTCGCGCGCCGGCCACTCTGGCAGGCCGGGCTCGATTTCGACCACGGCACGGGACATGGCGTCGGCAGCTACCTCTCGGTGCACGAGCCGCCGCAGCGCATTTCGCGCACGGGCAGCGCCGAGCTAGAGTCCGGCATGATGCTCTCCAACGAGCCGGGGCTCTACCGCGAAGGCCATTACGGCATCAGGCTGGAAAATCTGGTGCTGGTGACGCCGCCTGCGCCGATCAAGGGTGGCTCCCGCAAGATGATGGGCTTCGAGACGCTGACGCTCGTGCCTTTCGACCGCAGGCTGATCGACCCTGCACTGCTCGACCGCGACGAGCTTGCCTGGCTCAACGCGTATCACGTAGAGGTCAGGCGCAAGATCGAGAAGCTGCTCAAGGGCGCCGACCGTACGTGGCTGCGTAAGGCCACGGCCCGCATCGGCTGATTGCTCATGGCAACCTGGGTCTCAGCGCTGGCCGCGATCCTGACCACGGCGGCCTTTGTGCCCCAGGCGCTGCACATCATCAGGCACCGCGAGACCAAGGCCATCTCGCTGGTGATGTATCTCGTTTTTGCCACCGGGGTAGCGTTCTGGTTCCTGTTCGGTTTCTTGATCGACAACTGGCCAATCATGATCTCCAACGCCATCACCTTGGTCCTGACCCTCGCCATCGTGGCGATGAAGCTCCGCTACGGGTAGGGGTTCAGCGGGGCGAGCGAATCAGTCTATTGTGGGTAAATGGCAAAGACGATCGCGCAGGCCCTCAACCAGGTGGCCACCAAGTCGCGCTGCCCCTCTTGCGGGCACGAGGCCCACTCAACGCTGGGAGAAGTGAAGCGGAAGCCGCAATTCGCCTGCCCGTCTTGCGGCGGCGAATGCGACGTGCGCGAGGCCGTGGCCTGGGTCGAGGTTCATGCCCGCCGGACCTGGCTCAAGCGCGTCGCTTAAGAGTCACTGGCCGATCAGCGCGAGCCACTCATCTTCGCTTAGCACCTTCAGCCCTAGGCGCTCGGCATCCTTGAGCTTCGAGCCTGCGCCTGGTCCTGCCACCACGTAGTCTGTCTTCTTGGAGACCGAGCCGGCCACCTTGGCGCCCAAGCGCTCGGCCCGCGCCTTGGCTTCGGAGCGGGTCATCTTCTCGAGGCTGCCGGTGAACACCACGGTCTTGCCGGAGATCGGTGAGGCATGGTCGATGGCTTCGAGCGGTTCGGGCCGCACCTGCTCCAGCAACTCATCGACGACTTCGACATTGTGCGGCTCGGCGATGAAATCGGCGATGGCCTCGGCCACGGTGGGACCGATGCCTTCGATATTGTCGAGCTCGGCATAGGCCTCGCTCCCGCGGTCGCGGGCCGCCGCAAGCATGGCGTCGCGGAAGGCCTCGATGCTGCCATAGGCGCGCGCGAGCAGCCGCCCAGTGATCTCACCGACATGCGGGATGCCGAGCGCATAGATGAAGTGGTCGAGCTTCACCGTACGGCGCGCCTCTATTGCCGCGAACAGCTTCGCCGCCGAGGTCTGCCCCCACCCTTCCCGGGCCTCGAGCCTCGACGCGGAGCGCCTGTCGCGTGCGGCAAGAGTGAAGATGTCCTGCGGCGATTGGATCAGCCCGTCGTCGTAGAAGGTCTTGATGTGCTTCTCGCCAAGCCCCTCGATGTCGAAGGCGTTGCGCGACACGAAATGCTTGAGCCGCTCGACCCTCTGCGCCGGGCAGATCAGGCCGCCGGTGCAGCGCCTGACCGCATCCTCTTTGCCGGTGACGGGATTGACCTCGCGCACCGCGTGGCTGCCGCAGGCTGGACAGACAGTCGGAAAGCTGAATCGTTTCGTGCCCTTAGGCCGCTTACCCTCAACCACCCCGATAATCTGCGGAATGACGTCGCCGGCGCGCTGGACGATCACCGTGTCTCCGATGCGCACGTCTTTCCGCGCGATTTCGTCCTCATTATGCAGCGTGGCGTTCTGCACCACGACGCCGCCAACGGTCACCGGCTCGAGCTTGGCGACCGGCGTCAGCGCTCCGGTGCGGCCGACCTGGATCTCGATGTCCCGCAGGATCGTGGTCGCCTTCTCGGCGGGGAATTTGTGGGCGACGGCGTAGCGAGGCGAGCGCGAGACGAAGCCCAAGCGCTGCTGCAGATCGAGCCGGTCGAGCTTGTAGACGACGCCGTCGATGTCGTAGTCGAGGCCGGCGCGTCCGCTCTCGATGTCGCGATAGGTGTCGAGCATCTCCTCAACGGAGTTGGCGAGCTTGGCAAGCGGGTTGAGGGGAAAGCCCCAATCGGCCATCGCCCGATAGATGCCCCATTGGGTGTCGTCTGGGAGCTCAGGCGCCTCGCCCCAGCCATAGGCGAAGAACTGCAACGGCCGCGACGCGGTGATGGCCGGATCGAGCTGGCGCAAGGAGCCTGCCGCGGCGTTGCGTGGATTGGCGAAGGTTCGCTCGCCGCATTCGGCTTGGCCCTCGTTGAGGCGCTGGAAGGCGGCACGGCCGATATAGATTTCGCCGCGCACCTCGAAGGGATCGGGGAAGCTTTTGGATTTGATCGCCTTCGGAATGTCGGCAATGGTCCGGACATTGGCGGTGACGTTCTCGCCCTGATAGCCGTCGCCGCGGGTCGCGCCCTGCACTAAGCGCCGCTTCTCGTAGCGCAGCGTAATGGACAGCCCGTCGATCTTTGGCTCGGCGGTGAACGCGAGGCCCTCCACCGTTTCCAGGCCAAGGAAACGGCGGATGCGCTCCAGAAAATCGCGCACGCCTGCGTCGTCGAACACATTGCCGAGCGAAAGCATCGGCACGGCGTGCATCACCTTGCCGAAGGCCTCGACCGGAGCAGCGCCAACGCGGACCGAGGGGCTGTCCTCACGAACGAGGTGCGGGAAGCGGGCCTCGATCGAGGCGTTGCGCTCCCGGAGCGCGTCATACTCGGCGTCGGAGATCTCGGGTTGATCCTGCCGGTAATAGAGCGCATCGTGATGAGCGATCTCGCCGGCGAGATGCTCAAGCTCGGCGGCAGCTTCAGCCTCGCTCAAGCGATCGACCGGCGTTGGCACGGATGCCGGCGCCTTTCCCCAACCCTTCGCTTTGCTCATGCCCGTCTATGTGGCTCATGCCGATCGCGACATCAACCGCTCGGCGGCGGCGCGAGCTTCGTCGGTGATTGTCTGGCCGGCAAGCATGCGGGCAATTTCCTCGCGCCGGCGCTCGCCGTCGAGCACGAGGACGCGCGTCGTCATGGCCTCGCCCTGCGGCCCATGCACGGCCTCCTTGGCGATGAGCATGTGCTCATTGGCAAGCGCCGCCACCTGCGGCGCGTGGGTGACGGCCAGGACCTGGACCTTGGCGCCGAGCCTTGCCAAGCGTTCGCCGACTGCGGCGGCGGTGGCGCCGCCGACTCCGGCATCGACCTCATCGAATACGAGGGTTGGCGCCGAGCCGCGAGCCGCGAGCACGACCTTCAACGCAAGGATGATGCGCGCGAGTTCGCCGCCTGAGGCGACCTTCATCAGGGGGCCTGGCTCGGTCCCGGGATTGGTGCGCACCCAAAACGCCACCCGGTCGATCCCATGCGGGCCGCCGTCATAGACACTAACGGTCTCGACCCTGGTGAACAGCCGCGCCTTGTCGAGCTTGAGCGGCGCAAGCTCGGCCGCGATCTCCGCAGCGAGCCGATCGGCGGCGGCTTTGCGGGATTCGCTCAAGCGCATGGCGGCATTGGCATAGACCTCACGCGCGCCGACCGTGGCGGCGGTCAACGCCTCGAGCTTGGTCTCACCTTGATCGAGCGCGGCAAGCTCGGTCTCGAGGCGTGCGACGAAGGCCGGCAGATCGTCAACTCCGACCCTGTGCTTCCGTGCCAGGGCACGGAGCGCAAACAGGCGCTCCTCGGCGCGCTCGAGCTCCTGCGGCTCGAACGCGGTGGCGGCGAGCGCCTCCTCGATCTTGGCGCGGGCGGCTTCTGTCTCGCTCAGCACCCGCTCGAGTGCCCCGGCAACTGAAGCGAGCAACGCGCCGCCGGCGCCGACTTGGCGCTCGATGCGGCGAAGCGCAGCGGCTAAACGCGCCCCACCCGTCCCCTCGCCTGCCAGCGCGTCGAGCGCCTCGTTCAGCTCGCCGACAATCTTCTCGGCATGCATCATCCATTGCCGGCGCGAGGCGAGGGCCTCCTCCTCGCCGGTTTGCGGATTGAGGCGCTGAATCTCGTCGAGGGCATGATTGACATAGTCGGCATTGGCTCGGATGGCGGCGATTTCGCTTGCGTACCGCGCCCTTTCCTCCTCGGCAGACCTCCAAGCCTGCCAGGCTGACGCGACCGCACCTGCCTCGGCGGCAAGGCCGCCAAAGGCATCGACGAGATCGCGATGGCCGCTCGGATCGATGAGCGCGCGATCGTCGTGCTGGCCGTGGATCTCGACCAGGGCTTGGCCCACCTCGCGCAAGAGCTGCACGCCGACGGCGACGTCGTTGATGAAGGCGCGCGTGCGGCCATCGGCGAACTGGAGACGCCGCAGGATCAACAGCCCGTCGGCCTCCAGGCCATTATCGGCGATAAGGCGCAACACTGGATGATCGGGAGCGAGCTCGAAGCTCGCAGTGACCTGGCCTTGGCTCGCGCCGCGCCGCACCAGCGAAGCATCGCCGCGGCCGCCGATGGCCAGGGTGAAGGCGTCGAGCAGGATCGATTTTCCGGCGCCGGTCTCGCCGGTGAGCACGCAAAGCCCGGGACGGAATTCGAGATCGAGCTTGTCGATCAAAACGATGTCGCGGATCGACAAAGCGGAGAGCATGATGCGCGCGTCAGGCTGGCTTGCCGTCGCCCTTCCAGGTCTTGGTGATCCACGACCCTTCATTCATTTGCGGTCTTGTGCCGTATTTTTGTAAGAGAGCGTAGGAGTTTTTGTACCACTTGCTGTCAGGGTAGTTGTAGCCGAGCACGGCGGCGGCAGTCTGCGCCTCGGGAATGATACCGAGCGCAGTATAAGCCTCGGTCAGCCGGCCCAAGGCCTCCTCGACCTGTGCCGTGGTCTGGTAGTCGGTCACCACGACTTTGAAGCGATTGATGGCGGCAAGAAAATTGTTATGGCGCAGATAGAAGCGGCCGACCTGCATCTCGTTTGCCGCGAGAAGGTCGCGCAAGATGCGTGCGCGGTTCTGTGCCTCGGCGGCGTAGCGGGACTCAGGGTAGCGCTGCACCAGTGTCTGATAGGCCTGCAAGGCCTTGCGGGCGTTGGTCTGGTCCCGCTTCGGATCGAGCACCTGAACGTAGTAGCTCATACCGATGATATTCTGGGCGAGATCGGATTCCGGCGTGCCGGGATGGAGCGTCAGATAGCGGTCGGCTGAAGAGACCGCGTCGTCATACTTGCCAGCCTTGTAATAAGCATAGGCGGCCATCACGATGGCCCTGCGCGCCTCTTGCGAATAGGGGTGGTTGATATCCACCTCTTCATACTGCTTGGCGGCCGATTCGTAGCTCTGCTGGTCGAGCATGGCGTCGGCGCGGCCGTAGATCACATCTGGCGCGGCGACTTCGCCGGCGTCCTGTTTTTTGCCGAACCAGGAGCCGCAACCGGAAACGATCGTCGCGGCGAGAAGCAGGCCCACGCAGGTGACGAGACTGCGCGACAGGCTGAAGCCTGCCTGCGTCCCACCCGAATCTGTGCTCATGACCCTCAAGAAACCCGCCCCCATGATGCGGCGCGTCGCAGGACGCAACTGGGCGCCCATCAAGACAACCCCCCTGTACACGCGTGTCTAGGCTAGAGCGCTTTGCGTCCGCGCGGAACCCAAAACTCGCCTCTTGCCCCTTGTTTTTGCGCAGGTTTCTAGGCGGTGCATAGTGCCACCAGGGAACTCCGAGACAAGGTAGCAGCCAACCCGCTGATTATGGTGTTTTTTTGCTCATGCGCAGGGTTTGAAGAGGCCGCGGAGCCGATAATCGTCGCGCGCATCCTCCTGGCGCAGCAACGATCGACGTCACGTCAAGCAAACGCAGGCAGTCAGACGGTGGCTTGGCCGTTAGTTTCGCTCGGCCGCGAAATTCGCAGCAGCCAGGCGGTGGCTGAGTTCGGCATGGCGAACCTCGCGGAACGGCCGCGGAGCTTCGACCAGCGTCCAGGCCTCGGCATCGGCGAACAGCGCTTTCAGCACGAGGCTGTTCAGGCGATGGCCGCCGCGGCGGGACCGGTAGGAGCCGAGGATCGGCGCACCAGCAAGGGCGAGGTCGCCGACGGCATCGAGCGCCTTGTGGCGCACGAACTCGTCCGAATAGCGGAGGCCTTCGCGGTTGATGATGCGGTCGTCGCCAATGGCGACGGTATTCTCGAGAGAGGCACCGAGCGCAAGGCCTGCAGCCCACAAGCGCTCGACATCCTTCATGAAGCCGAAGGTGCGGGCCCGTGAGAGCTCGCGGCGGAAGGAGCCGGGATTGAGATCGATCTCGATTTTCTGGCGGCCGATCATGGAGCAGTCGAACTCGATCTCGACGTCGAGATGGAAACCATTATGAGGGGTGAGCTCGCCGGAAGCGCCACCATCCTCAACGCTGACGCTCTTCAGAACCTTCAGGTAGCGGCGGGGAGCATCGAGCTCGACCAGCCCTACCTCGTCGATGGCTTCGACGAATTGCGCCGCGCTGCCATCCATGATCGGGACTTCTTGGCTGTCGATTTCGATCAGGGCGTTGTCGACGCCAAGGCCGCGAAGCGCGGCAAGCAGATGCTCGACGGTCGCCACTGAGGCGCCATTGCCGTCGCCAAGCACGGTACACAGCGTTACGCCAGTCACGTACCGCTGATCGGCCGTGATCTCGGTGCTCTCGGCGTCGCCGTTGGAAAGAAGGAAGCGTAGCCCAGTGTCGCCATCAGCCGGATAAAGAATGATGGAGACAGGCGCCCCGCTGTGAACCCCCGTGCCCGTAATCGAGATTTCGCTGGCAAGCGTAGTTTGCCGTGCCCCAATAAATCCCTTCATGGCCCCCAAGCCGTTCTTTGAGTTCCCTCTGGCTCGAAGGTAGTACCCCGAGCCCCCCGCTGATCCCCTTGTCTTCGGCCTTCCCCGCCTTATTAGACAAACGGATCAGTTAATGAGGAACCTTAACCCCCGGGTATGGGTGCGACAAATCACGGTTTCTTTCAATGTGTTACCGCTTTACGCCTACCCTAACCTACTGACAACTCGGCCTTTTCCGCCGTTGACTCCGCCTGCTTTTCTCACTTTTTCGCTCGCCGTGCGCGCTCTTACTTCGCCCGCCGGCGCAGAAATGCTGGGATTTCGAGGTCGTCATCCACAGGTGATTCGTCGACAGGCTCCCGCGTCTCCAGCGAGACCACGTTCGGCTGCGACTCGATCCGTTTCGGTGCTGAGGCAATCATGCTTTCGGCGTCCGGTTGCTCGATTTTCGGGCCTTTGGGCAGGGCCTCGAAAGGCTTCGGCACCACCGGCTTCGGCATCATGGGCACGGGCTTCGGCGAGCCGAATTCAGGCTCGCGCTTGGCCGGCATGGCGGCATCTTCGTCCTTGCGATGGCGGCCAACCCCGAGCCGCTCGAGGAATCCAACCTTCCTCTTCTGCTCGGCGAGTCCCGGCGAAGGCGCAGCACCCGAACGCGCTTTGATCTCGTTCTGCACCGGAAGAGGAAATTCTTCGACATTGGGCATGCGCCGGACGGGGCGCTGGGCCGTCGCCGGCGGCGCCGGCACGAAGCTCTGCACCGGGGGCACCGGACGCTGCGGCTGCACGCCTTGCGGCAGCGCGTTCGCCGCCAATTGCGGCGGACGGCGCTCGATCGTCACGTTGCCCGGGGCGCGCCACACTTGCGCGTCGCCAGGCGCTTCCCCCCCAACCCGAGCTTGAGCAGGCTTAGCCGGCTCGAACTTCACAGGCGGCGGCGCTGGTGCGTGTGCCTGCACAGGCGTCGGCATGCTGGCAAGCCCGGCCAGGCGCTGGCTCAGGCTCTCCCGATCCCTAGGTGCCGGTTTGAACCCCTCGCCCGAGAGCTGGCCAAGCCCTGTCGCCACCACCGACACACGGATCGAGCCGTCGAGCTCGTCGTCGAAGGTGGCGCCGACTATGATGTTTGCCTCCGGATCGGCTTCCTCGCGAATGCGGCTTGCCGCCTCGTCGACCTCATAAAGGGTGAGATCGTTGCCACCGGTGATCGACACAAGCAAGCCGCTTGCCCCTTTCATTGACACATCATCGAGCAGCGGGTTGGAGATCGCAGCTTCGGCCGCCTCGATGGCTCTGCGGTCGCCGCTCGATTCACCAGTGCCCATCATTGCCTTGCCCATGCCCGCCATGATGGTGCGGACGTCGGCGAAGTCGAGATTGATCAGGCCTTCCTTGACCATGAGGTCGGTGATGCAGGAAACGCCTGCGCGTAGCACATCGTCGGCCATGGCAAAGGCATCGGCGAAGGTCGTCTTCTCATTAGCGACGCGGAACAAATTCTGGTTAGGAATGACGAGGAGCGTGTCGACGTATTTCTGTAGCTCCATGATGCCACATTCGGCGGCGCGCATGCGCCGCTGGCCTTCGAACTGGAACGGCTTGGTCACCACGCCGACCGTGAGGATGCCTTCCTCGCGCGACGCCCGGGCGATAACTGGGGCGGCGCCGGTGCCGGTGCCACCTCCCATGCCGGCGGTGATGAAGGTCATATGGACGCCGGCGAGATGCGCCTTGATGTCCGCCATGGCCTCTTCCGCCGCGGCCGCGCCGATGTCAGGCTTGGAGCCCGCGCCGAGGCCCTCGGTGACATGGTGGCCCATCTGAATGCGGCGCTCGGCGCTTGAGCTCAACAATGCCTGGGCGTCGGTGTTGGCGACCACAAACTCGATGCCGCGCAGACCGGAGGCGATCATGTTGTTGACGGCATTGCCGCCCGCTCCGCCCACACCGAACACGGTGATCCGCGGCTTGAGCTCGGTGAGATCTGGAACCTTGAGATTGATCGTCAT
>DATFVP010000223.1:0-8021 GCA_035260285.1 Methyloceanibacter sp. | reverse complement strand
TTGGTGGCCTGGCGTGATGCCGCGGCGCGCTTGCCCTGCGCCTTGCTTGGGGCGGCCTGTTTGCCTTGCGCCTTCACGCTCTTCTTGAGCGCATCCATGATGTTGATGACCTTGGCGGTCGGCACCTCGCCGGTCTCGATCGTGGGCGCGCGGTGCTCGATCTTGGCATTGATCAGTTCCCACACCGCCTCGGTATATTCGTCCTTGAACTTCTCGGGCTCGAATTCGCCCGACTTCCGTTCGATCAGCTCGACCGCCAGCTCGAGAGCCTCCTTGTCGACCTTCACGTCCCCCACTTCCTTGAAGAACGCTTCGGCCGATTTGATCTCATCGGCGTGGCGGAGAATTTCGAGCAGCAGCCCCTTGCCGCACGGCTTGAGCGCGACGATGTTGCTCTGGCCGCGCAATATGAAATTCCCGACTCCGACCTTGTCGGCCTGCTTCAGCGCCTTCAGCATGATAGCGTACCCCTCTTCCGCCCCCTCGCCGTCGGGGAGAAGGTAATAGGGCCTCTCGAAATAGCGTGCGTCGATGGCGGATGGCTCGACGAAACGCACGAGCTCGATGGTCTGCTTGCTCTCGAGCTTGAGCTCATCGATCTCCTTCTGGTCGAGCAGGACATATTTGCCCTTCTCGTACTCGTAACCCTTGATGATGTCCTCGTTCTCGACCGCTCCGACGCCCGGCGCCACCTTCTGATAGCGGATGCGCTTGCCTGAGGGCTCGTGGATCTGGTGGAGCTCGATCTTGCGCTCGGTGCTGGTGGCGGGATAGAGGCGGACCGGAATGTTGACGAGCGAAAGCCTTAAATTGCCGGTCCAGAAGGCGCGGGGTGCCATACGCGAAAACTCCTTTAGACGCACGCGCGAGCGGAAAGGTCCGCGGGTCAGATGCGGAGTATAGCCTGAAACGGCGCGCCCCGGACCGCGGTTCCAAAGGCCGGAGATAACCACGCTCCGACCCCTACATTTGATCCTATGGCCTTCTCTTTAATCATAGGTTCAAGCGCCGGGAGATGACCCTGAGGCTCAGGCCCTCGCCTGGGAGAAACCCGGAATCTGAACAATTTCCAACGGCATTTGTCGCTCGCGTCGGGACGCGCTCTTCGCGTATTCTAACGCGCCAGCGGTCGGGTTCCTGTTCCCGGCACGACGACCAAGCACCACGGCGCCGGGCCTCGATGAGGATCGGCGTCCGCTTTTTCGCGAGGTGCTGGTTTGTAGGAACGCGAAACCCGGTTCGGGGCTTAACTCAAAATGAACGATATCAATCTCCGCTCTGACCCAAGTCGCGCGCTGCCGGCGGTGGTGATCACCGGCGGCACCGAGGGCATTGGCCGGGCGCTAGCCGAGCAGTTCGCTCGCGATGGCCACAACCTCGTCCTCGTCGCGAGGGACAAGGCGAAGCTCGACCGCACCGCGGCGGAGCTCTCAAGCGCCTATGCGGTCGAGGTGAAGGTGACCGCGCAGGACCTCACTACAACTGAGGGCTGCGCCGGCGTCGAGCAGGCGGTGCGCGGCTTCGGCTTCTACGCCGACGTGCTCGTGAACAATGCCGGGGTCATGGCGTCGGGCTTCTTCCAGGACGCTGACCTCGCCGCCATGCGGCGCATGATCGATCTCGATGTGCGCGCGGTGGTGGATCTTACCTCGCGCTTCCTTCCAGGCATGCTCGCCCGCGGCGGTGGCGGCGTGCTCAACATCGCATCGATGATGGGTTACATGCCGGTGCCATATGAGGCGGCTTACGCTGCGTCCAAGGCCTTCGTGCTGTCCTTCTCCAAGGCGCTGGCCTACGAGACCATGGGCACCGGGGTGACAATCTCGGTGGTGGCCCCAGGCGTGGTCTCGACTGCGCTTCACGCCAAGGCCGGCGGCCTGAACTCCCGCTACCTCCTTTGGTTTCCTGCCTGGACGCCAGAGCAAGTGGCCAAGCTCGCCTACCGGCGCTTCAAGCGCGGTTGGTCGGTGACGTTGCCGGGGATCGGCAACAAGCTCGGTGCGCTCGCCCGGCGCTTCGCGCCAGACTTTGCGCTCGTGCCGCTGATGGGTTGGTTCTTCAGGGTGCGTGACGATCAAGGCAATGTGCTATGGCCGCGTCCCCTCGAAAGGCCGCCCGAGAGCAAGCGCGCGCCAGAGGTCGCAAAGCTCAAAGCCTCGGACTAGGCAGGTCTCCAGCGCTCCGCCCCGCTGCCGTTTGGCAAGCAACCCCCTGAGGGAACCCCTTAAATCCGTAGCCCGCACTAGTGTAACACACCTATGAGGACTCCCATGATTGGCAATCGTATCTGCGCCTTCGCTCTGTCGACCGCTTTCGCAATCAGCTACTCCGACGGAGCCTGGAGCATGGTCGCCGTGACGACTAGCGGCCATTGCGGAAGAATCCCGATTGGCCTTTGAATAAGCCGTGGTCGAACCTATTCCACGGGGGGATCTTTTGCGTTTCACCGGATTCGGTTGGGCGGCCGCGTTTCCACCTCGGGGCAGGTCCGGTTGAATGCAGTTGCAGGCCCGCGCATCGCCCATGGGACCGGACGGTTCAGTCGGCTTCGGGGCAGCGGGACGTGGGCCGGTACCGGGCCCTCCGGTGTCTGCACTGGCGTTTGGAGCGCCACTCGCTCCTAACGCAAGCGAATCATCGCCGACCTACCCAGAGGCCGGCTCGATGAAGCGATCAGTGGCATGAACGAGCGGCCAGCTGCGGGCACGACCGCCGAGAGATTGACGCGCCGAACGGTCAAACGTCGAGCACGACCCAGATCATGGCCATAAGAACCTGACCCAGATCATGGCCATAAGAACAATGACCCGAACCAGCCAACATCCATGAAGGGAACACCCAGCGACATCTCTCAGCGGCCGGCGAGATATGCGCTGTCGAGCACTTTGACTTCGTGCGTGTAGTCGATGCTCAGCGCGATGACGCCGAAGGCAAAAACCATCGAGACAAGCGTGAAATAGGCGACGACGATCAGCTTGAGGCCCATTCGTTCCCCCTTTGAGGAACCGTACTCAGCAGCTCTTTACAGGACGTGAATCCGGCCGCGGCCCCGCGCCATGAGAATCGGAGCGAACAGGCATACTGCATTCCCCGCCAGGAGGACACGCAAGCTGCCTTCGACTGATGGAAAAATAGGACCTAATGGCGAATGGTGGAGCCGGACGGGATCGAACCGACGACCTCAGCAGTGCGATTGCTGCGCTCTCCCAACTGAGCTACGGCCCCAGGATTGAGGCGCCATTTAGGGATTGGCCTTACGGCCTGTCAAGGCGGGCCAAGGCACGGTGCCATAGGGGTTGCTCTTATCGCCGCCTCTCCGCTAGATGATGCGTCCGCGAGGAGAGGGTTCATGGCTCCATTGATCGGTTTCATCATTCTTGTCATCGACCTCTATATCTGGGTCGTGATCGCCAGCGCGATTTTGAGCTGGCTCGTCGCCTTCAATGTGGTCAACATGAACAACCGGTTCGTGCTGTCGATCGCCGACATGCTCTACCGGCTGACCGAGCCGGCGCTCAGGCCGATCCGCAACATCCTGCCCAATCTCGGCGGCATCGACATTTCGCCGGTGATCCTGATCCTGCTTCTCCTCTTTGTCCGCGACGTGGTGCTGCTTGGTTGGCTCGCGCCGGCGGTCATCCCGTCAGCTTGAGCGCGGCCGCGGCCAAGCCTCTCGCGCTGTCTTTGCGCCGCATCCGCGAGGGCGTGATTATTCCCGTGCGGCTGACACCAAAATCTAATCAGGACGAAGTCGCCGGCGTCGAGGTTCATGGCGGCGAATGCGTGTTGAAGGCGCGCGTGCGCGCGGTGCCCGAAGCCGGCCGCGCCAATGAGGCGCTCGAAACGGTCATCGCGAAGTGGCTCGGTGTGCCGCCATCGACTGTCGTCGTCGCTCATGGCGGCAAGTTGCGGCTGAAGCAGGTCGCGGTTGTGGGCGACGCCGAGGCGCTTACCCGCCTGATCACTCAGCGTGTAGCTGATCTAGCCTGACAGAGCTGACTCGATCTCTGCGACGATCACTTGCGCCGCTTCGCGCGGGTTAGGTGCCGCGGTGATCGGCCGCCCCACCACGAGATAGTCGGCGCCGGCGGCAATGGCGCTTGCCGGGGTTGTGACCCGCGCCTGGTCCTGGGTTGCGCCGCCCTCAGGCCTGATGCCAGGCGTGACGATGAAAAACCCTGAGCCCGCTGCGTTCCTGATCGCCGCAGCTTCGAGGCCCGAAGCGACGACGCCATTGAAGCCAGCCTCCCGTGCCAGCATGGCCCGATGTAGTACGAGCTCGTCGGGCGGAATGTCGGTGCCCTGCTGCACGAGGTCAGCCGGCCGGAGATTGGTCAGCACCGTGACGCCGAGTAGCTTGAGGCTGCTGTCGCCGCGGCCGCGCACCGCGGCGTCGAGCGTCTTACGGTCGACCGCATGCACGGTGACGAACTCAGCGCCGGTGCGTGCGATCGAAGCTGTGGCGCGCTCGACTGTCGCCTCGATATCAAGCAGCTTGGCGTCGATGAACGCGCGCATGCCCCGCGAGGCAAGCTCGCTTGCGAGTGCCATGCCTCCTGCGAACAGCAGCTCAAGGCCGATCTTGTACACCCCGACGCTGTCTTGCAGCGCATCGATCAGCGCACGAGCCTCCTCAGCGCTCGTCACGTCGAGTGCCACGATAAGCCGATCGCGTGCGTGGGTCGTCACGCGGCGAACCTTTTTGCGGCAATGGCGAGCTTCTCCACCACGTCCTTCAGCATGTTTTGTTGCGCCTTGTCCTTAAGGCTATTGTCCTCCTCGAAAGCGTCGTTGGCGCGCGGCAGCGCTAGCTGTTGCGGGATCACCGTGGCGCCGACGCCGACTGCGAGAATCTGCCTGAGATTGAGCAGGCTGCGCATAGTGCCGTAATAGCCTGGCGAGGCGCCGCTGATGGCGAACACCCGCGTCTTGTAGACCTCAAGCCCGGTCTCGCCCTTGGCCCTGACCCGTGTCACCCAGTCGATGGTGTTCTTGAGCAGCGGCGTGACCGAGGAGTTGTACTCCGGGCTCGCGATGAATACGCCCGGATACTCGCCGAGCAGCGCCTTGAACTCTGCGGCCTTCTGCGGTGGCCCCTGCTCAGCTTCGAGGTCGCCGTTGTAGAGCGGCATGGGATAGTCCTTGAGGTCGACGAACACTCCCTCGATGCCGTTCGCCGTGGCGATGTGCTGGGCGAGCCTGGCAAGCTTCTTGTTGTAGGAGCCCTCCCGCGTGCTGCCGGCGAAGAACAAGAGCCGCATCCGTTCAGACCTCCCGTCGCCCTCTCGCGCTAGACTTCGCACTCTACGCGATTTCCCGCGGGATATGCGCTGATATGCGCCGAATTATGCGGATATGCGGGGATCTACGCGGATTTGCGTGGGGCCGCTACTGGCCCTCGAAGAATTCCTTCACGCGGGCGAAGAAACCGGTCGACGCCGGGCTCGTGCTCTCGCTCGAGGCGCTTTCGAACTCCTTCAACAGTTCCCGCTGCTTGCGGGTGAGGCTCTTCGGCGTCTCGACCTCGACCTGGATGTAGAGGTCGCCCTGCTGCTTGGAACGCAGCACCGGCATACCCTTCGACTTGATGCGGAACTGCTTGCCGCTCTCGGTGCCCTCAGGGATCTTCACCTTCGACTTGCCGCCGTCGATGGTCGGCACCTCGACCTGGCCGCCAAGAGCTGCCGCGGTCATGGCGATCGGCACGCGGCAGAACAGGTCGGCACCGTCGCGCTGGAAGAACTCATGCGGCTTGATGGAGAGAAAGATATAGAGGTCGCCGGCAGGTCCGCCGCGCAATCCCGCCTCGCCTTCGCCTGCGAGCCTGATGCGGGTGCCGTCTTCCACGCCTGCGGGGATGGTCACCGAGAGGGTCCGCTCGCGCGTGACCCGGCCCGAGCCGTTGCAGGCCGAGCATGGCGTTTCGATCACCTCGCCGCGTCCATGGCAGGAGGGACAGGTGCGCTCGATGGTGAAGAAGCCTTGCGCCGCGCGCACTTTGCCGATGCCGCCGCAGGTGCGGCAGGTCGTTGGCGCCGTGCCCGTCTTGGCGCCAGAGCCGGTGCAGGCCTCGCAGGTCACGGATGTCGGCACACGGATCTGCGCCGTCTTGCCCTCATAGGCTTCAGCGAGCGTGATCTCCATGTTGTAGCGAAGGTCGGCGCCGCGTTCGCGCGCCGAGCGCTGGCGCGGCCGCCTCTGACCCATGAACTCGCCGAACAGATCATCGAACATGGCCGACATGGAGGCTGAGAAGTCGGCACCGAACCCGTGCGGGTGGCCGCCCATGCCTCCCATGCCGTTCTCGAAGGCTGAGTGGCCGAAGCGATCATAGGCCGCCCGCTTCTGCGGGTCTTTCAGCGCCTCATAGGCTTCGTTGACTTCCTTGAAGCGCTTCTCTGAGGTGGTGTCGCCGTTGCAGGTGTCCGGGTGGCATTCCTTGGCGAGGCGGCGAAAGGCGGCCTTGATCTCCTGATCGGAAGCCGCTCTCCCCACACCCAATACGTCGTAATAGTCTCGCTTTGTCATGCGCGCTATCCGGCCTTCCACACCAACCCGCCCACCCGCTGGCGGCGGCGCTTAGCCTCTTGTCTTGGGCTCGCGGCCCGAGGCTGCACGGACACGTGCGAGCCTCACGCCAACGCCTACAGTGCTACTTATGCTGACTTCTTGCTGTCGTCGTCCTTGACCTCCTCGAAGTCGACGTCGACCACATTCTCCTTGCCGTCGCCACCTTCCGAGGGGCCTCCACCGCCGCCCGCGGCGGCGGCGCCCTGGTTTGCCTGATAAAGCGCTTCGCCGAGCTTCATCGAGGCCTGCGCCATGGCGTCGACCTTTTGTTTGATGAGGTCCTTGTCCTCACCTTGCAGGGCTGACTTGAGGTCGGCAAGCGCGGTTTCCACCACGCCCTTGTCAGCCGCCGGGACCTTGTCGCCATAGTCCTTGAGCATCTTCTCCGTGGAGTGCACCAGCGCTTCGCCCTGGTTCTTCATCTCGACCAGCTCGCGACGCTTCTTGTCCTCCTCGGCATGGCTCTCGGCTTCCTTGACCATGCGGTTGATGTCGGCCTCTGAGAGGCCGCCTGACGCCTGGATGCGGATCGACTGCTCCTTGCCGGTGGCCTTGTCGGAAGCCTGGACGTTGACGATGCCGTTGGCGTCGATGTCGAAGGTGACCTCGATCTGCGGCACGCCGCGCGGCGCCGGCGGAATGCCGACGAGATCGAACTGGCCCAGCAGCTTGTTGTCGGCAGCCATCTCGCGCTCGCCTTGGAAAACGCGGATGGTGACCGCGTTCTGATTGTCCTCTGCGGTCGAGAACACCTGGCTTTTCTTGGTCGGGATCGTGGTGTTGCGGTCGATCAGCCGGGTGAACACGCCGCCCAAGGTCTCGATGCCAAGTGACAGCGGAGTGACATCGAGCAGGAGCACGTCCTTGACGTCGCCCTGCAGCACGCCGGCCTGGATCGCTGCGCCGATAGCCACGACCTCGTCAGGGTTCACGCCTTTATGCGGCTCGCGGCCGAAGAAGGTCTTCACCGTCTCGACCACTTTCGGCATGCGCGTCATGCCGCCGACGAGAACCACCTCGTCGATTTCGGCAGCCTTCAGCCCAGCGTCCTTCAGCGCGTTCTGGCAAGGCCCGACTGTCTTCTGAACAAGATCGTCGACCAGACTCTCGAGCTTGGCCCGGGTAAGCTTCATGGTGAGATGCTTGGGCCCGGTCTTGTCGGCGGTGATGAAGGGCAGATTGATCTCGGTCTGCGTCGTGGACGACAGCTCGATCTTGGCCTTCTCGGCGGCCTCCTTCAGGCGCTGCAGCGCGAGCTTGTCGCCCCGAAGATCGATGCCCGACTCCTTCTTGAATTCGTTGGCGAGATAGTCGACGAGGCGCATATCGAAATCCTCGCCGCCGAGGAAAGTGTCGCCGTTGGTCGACTTCACCTCGAACACGCCATCGCCGATCTCGAGGATGGAGATGTCGAAGGTCCCGCCGCCAAGGTCGTAGACGGCGATGGTCTT
>DATFVP010000222.1:0-8269 GCA_035260285.1 Methyloceanibacter sp. | reverse complement strand
TCAGGCATTTCAGGAGGAAAATCATGAAATTTCGGCCGCTCCACGATCGCGTCGTGGTCAAGCGACTCGAGGAGGAGCTCAAGACCAAAGGTGGCATCATCATTCCAGACACAGCTGCCGAGAAGCCGCAGACCGGCCAGGTCGTCGCCGCCGGCGCAGGCGCCAGCGGCGAGGACGGCAAGCTCCAGCCCATGGGGGTCAAGTCAGGCGACAAGGTGCTGTTCGGCAAATGGTCGGGCACCGAAGTCAAGATCGACGGCGAGGAACTCCTGATCATGAAGGAGTCCGACATCATGGGCATCCTCGGCTGAAGCAGTCCCCCATCCTAGAGCCGATAGAATTAAACGGAGAAAAGTGAAATGGCAGCCAAAGAAGTAAAATTTTCTGCCGACGCACGCGAGCGGATGATGCGGGGCGTGGACATCCTGGCCAATGCGGTCAAGGTCACGCTCGGGCCCAAGGGCCGCAACGTCATCCTCGAGAAGTCGTTCGGCGCTCCCCGCTCGACCAAGGACGGCGTCACCGTCGCCAAGGAGATCGAGCTTGAGGATAAGTTCGAGAACATGGGTGCGCAGATGCTGCGCGAGGTGGCCTCGAAGACCAACGACACCGCAGGCGACGGCACCACGACGGCGACGCTTCTGGCTCAGGCCATCGTACGCGAGGGGCTGAAGTCGGTCGCCGCCGGCATGAACCCGATGGATCTAAAGCGCGGCATCGACAAGGCGGTGGCCGAGGTCGTCGCCGGTATCTCCAAGAGCGCTAAGAAAGTGTCCGGCTCCGCCGAGATCGCCCAGGTCGTCACCATTTCGGCCAACGGCGAGAAGGCCATCGGCGTCGTGAAGAAGGGCATCATCGACCCGGCCAAGGTCGTGCGCACGGCGCTACAGGATGCGGCTTCCGTGGCAAGCCTGCTCGTAACCACCGAGGCAGGTGTTGCCGAGGCGCCGAAAAAGAAGGAAGAGCATGCCCACATGCCGGGCGGCGGCATGGGCGGCATGGACATGATGTAAGCCGGTAAATTTTCGGGCTTGGATATGCGAAGGGGCGGCCAATGGCCGCCCCTTTTGCCTTATTTCCACCAGCTCCAACACGCACTGGGTTACACAAACGTAATTTCCCAAGTGCCGGCTCGCCCCCTATCGTCCGGGACGAGGGGCGCTAAACTTGCGCCGAAGATCATGTGGAGACGCCTGGATTGGCCGGATTTCGCAACTCAACCCGCGAGTTCACCCGCATCGCGGTGCCCTATTTCCGCTCGGAGGACGGCCGGGCCGGCCGCATCCTGCTCGTCGCGGTCATCGCGCTGCAGCTGTTCCAGGTCTGGCTGAACGTCCGCTTCAACGCCTGGTACAAGACCTTCTACGACGCGCTGCAGAACAAGGATTGGGACACCTTTATCTGGCAGCTCGGCGTTTTCAGCGTGCTCGCCGCCTTCTTCATCGTCAGCGCCGTGTATCAAATCTATCTACAGCAATGGCTGCAGATCAGGTGGCGGCGCTGGCTGACCACGAAGTATCTCGGCCGCTGGCTCGGCGGCGGCATCCATTACCGCATGCGGCTGAAAGGCGACTCGGCCGACAACCCCGACCAGCGCATCGCCGACGACATCAAGCAGTTCATCAACAACACGCTCGATATCGGCATCTCGCTGCTCGGCTCCATCGTCACGCTGGTCTCCTTCGTCGTGATCCTGTGGAACCTGTCGTCGACCTTTCCGTTGGTGATTGGGTCGCAGTCGTTCAACATCCCAGGCTATCTCGTGTGGGCGGCTCTGATCTACGCCGTCATCGGCACCTGGGTGACCCATCTCGTCGGCAAGCCGCTGATCAAGCTCAATTTCGACCAGCAGCGCTATGAAGCAGACTTCCGCTTCTCACTGGTGCGCTTGCGCGAGAACGCCGAGGAAGTGACGCTGCTTTCCGGCGAGCGGGCCGAGAAGGAGCGGCTGCTCGACCGCTTCGGACGCGTGGTTGGCAATTGGTACGGCATCATGCAGCGCACCAAGCGGCTCACCTTCTTGACTGCGGGCTACTCGCAAGTCGCCGTCATCTTTCCCTTCATCGTGGTGAGCCCGCTCTATTTCGCCGGCTCGATGATGCTCGGCGGATTGATGCAGATCGCCTCGGCCTTCGGCCAGGTGCAGGGCGCGCTTTCGTTCTTCGTCAAGGCATACTCCGATATCGCCGACTGGAAGGCAGTGTTGAATCGGCTCGCCGGCTTCGACGCCTCGATGGACTGGGCCAAGGGGCTCGACACCGAGGCGCCGCGGGTACAGCTCGTGAGCGACGGCGGCACGGCCATGGCCGCCGAGGAGCTCACCGTCAGCCTGCCAACCGGCGAGGAGATCGTGCACGCTTCGGGCCTCGCCATCGGGCCTGCCGAACGTGTGCTGGTCACCGGTCCGTCGGGATCGGGCAAGACGAGCCTGTTCCGGGCGCTCGGCGGGGTGTGGCCGTTCGGCGCAGGCACCATCCGGATTCCGCAAGGCGCGAAGCTCCTGGTCTTGCCGCAGAAGCCTTATCTGCCGCTCGGGACGTTGCGCGGAGCGCTAGCCTATCCAGGGCCGGACGACGCCTTCACGCCTGAGGAGATCGACGAGGTGTTGGACGCGACCGGGCTTTCGCATTTGCGCGAGGCGCTCAACGAGACCGCCTATTGGGCGGACCGTCTCTCCATGGGCGAGCAACAGAGGCTGTCGATCGCGCGCGCGCTCCTACAGAAACCGGATTGGCTGTTTCTCGACGAGGCGACGGCCGCGCTCGACGAGCCTGCCGAGAGCATGCTCTATCGCCTCCTGCTCGCGCGCCTGCCTGAGGCCGCCATCGTGTCGATCGGCCACCGCTCGAGCCTCGTGGTGTTCCACGAGCGCTTCCTCGCGCTGAAGCCTGACGGCAAAGGCCGGCACCGGCTCACCGCGGTCTCTCCCGACGAAGGCGCGCGCGCCGCCGAGGAGATGGGCCTCAGCCTCGTCTGAGGGAAGCCTTCACTCAGCCCCCTTGAGGTCGCACTCGCTGTCAGGGGTGAGGCCGTTCGGTGCGCCCCAGTCATTGCTGGGCAGCTTCGCGTAACGGCCGTCGAATGCCTGCTTCACCATGCGGAAGCCGGTCGGCGTGGTGGAACCGCCAGCGTAGTCGACGATCCAGAAATAGTCGTAGTTCCCTGATGGCCAGGTCTCAGGCACGTCTTTGAACTTATCGAGCTGCAGGAGCTGGCGGAGCGTCACCGCCTCGTTCGGAGATTTCGCCTCGAGCTTGGCATTAGCGATGTGCTTGTGCTCCCACACCACCACCACGGTCTTTCCCTGCCAGGCGGGATTGGCGAGCAACGCCGCAGCGGCCTCATGTGTGCGCTGGTTGAGCGCTTTGTCGAAGGCCTCTGCGCTCTTCTGCGGCAGCACCGAGAACAGGGTGACCGGCCGATTCCAGGTCGCGGCGGCTGGCGCGGCGAGCTCGAGCGTATGCAGGGTGATGGCGAGGAAGGCGACCGGCTCTTCGCCGAACAGCGACTGGGCGGCGTTGCGGCCGAGATAGGTGGCTGCGAGCGCATCGGCCCGCGCCTGACCGACCCCGCAAAGCTTCCAGGCACCTGCCTTCTCGCCGTGGCGCAGGATGATGATCCGCGAAGGTGCAGCGAGGGCCGGGGCGAGCCAGCACCAGCTCAGGAGAACCGCAAGGGCCAGTCGGGCGACCATGTTCAAGCCCCTGACCATTAGACCGCCTTGGAGATTCGGTCGAGAATGGTCCCGCGCAAGCCGCGGGCGTCCTCGGTCCAGTCGGCGCCGCCTGCGGCAAAGAGATGGGCCTGCGACTTCAGGATCAGGCCATCCTCCAGCACCTTCAAATGATTGGCCTTGAGCGTGGTGCCGGTGGTGGTGATGTCGACGATCAGCTCGGAGGTGCCGGCGGCAGGCGTGCCCTCCGTGGCGCCGACGCTCTCCACGATGCGGTAGCCGGCGACGCCGGCCTTGGCGAAGAAGCGGCGGGTGAGATTCAGATATTTGGTGGCGACGCGCAGCCGCCTACCATGCGCGCGCGCGAACTGCGCGGCGACATCCTCGAGGTCGGCCATGCGGGCGACTTCGATCCAGCAATCCGGCACGGCCACCACCACGTCGGCGCGGCCGAAGCCGAGGGGTGCCAAGAACTCCACGCTTGTCTCGACATCGGGAAGAGTCTCGCGGATCAGATCCTCGCCGGTCACGCCCATATGTACGCGGCCCGACTCGAGCTGATGCACGATCTCTGCTGCGGAAAGAAAGGCAACCTCGACGCCGTCGAGGCCTTGCATAACGCCGCTATAGCCGCGCTCGTGTCCGGTCTTGCGCAGAGCGAGGCCGGCCCTCTCGAACAGAGAATCGGCGTTGTCCTTGAGGCGGCCCTTAGAAGGGACGGCGATGGTGAGGGTCGCTGCCATCACGACTCCCCCTCGATCGCGGCAAGCAGCCGCTCGGTGTGGATGGCAGAGCCGACCGCGGGGACCTCGTGGGGCGCGCCGACCGAGCGGAGCAGCCCGTCATAGCGGCCGCCGCCGGCAATTGGGCTCGTTCTGTCGCTGGCATTTTCGATCTGAAACACGAGGCCCGAATAATATTCGAGGTCGCGGCCGAAGTCGGTGGCGAAGCTCGCGGCACCGATGTCGACGCCGCGCGCCTGCAACAGGTCGAAGCGGCGGGAGAGCACGTAAAGCGCAGGCCCAAGGTCGATGCCGGCGCCCTTGGCGATCATGGCGATGCGGTCGACCGACTCGTGCGGGGACGCTTCGACCGCGAGATAATAGTCGATGACGGTCGCCACCTCGCGCGGCAAAGGTTCTGCGCGGAGGTCGGCGGCATGGTCGCGAAGGCGCTCGGCGATCTCGCCGAGCGTGCGGTTGCCGGACAAAGGCAGGTCGTTGGCCTCCAAATAATTGGCGACCAGCTCCTCGGCGCGGGCTTGGCCCTTATCGGCAAGCGTGGCGGCAAAATCAGCGACGGGACCGTCGCTGTACGGGGCTTCGCCCTTGGCGAGCCGCGACAAGAGCGCATGGAAGGCGGGCGGCCGCCAGAAATAGTGGCGAAGCTTGAGCCGCCAGCGCTCGGGCAGCGCCAGCGCGTCGAGCAGCGCGTAGAACAGCGCAATGTCGCCGAAGCGGAAGCGAAACCGCTTGAGCCCGGCGCTCTTCACCGCGTTGGCGACGAGCAAAACCACCTCGGCATCAGCGCTGTCGCGGTCGGCAACGCCGAAGCACTCGATGCCGGCCTGCCGGAACTCGCGCGGATGCGTGCCCTTCGGCTGAAAGCGGAAGGCTGGGCCGTTATAGCAATAGCGGGCCGGCGCATCGGCGCGCGGGTGACGCTCGAGATAAAGCCGCGATACCGGCACGGTGAGGTCTGGCCGAAGACAAAGCTCTTCGCCGGAGAGGTCGGTGAAGACATAGGTGCGGCCCCTGATCGCCTCTCCGATCTGGTCGAGCAGGACGTCGGCCGGCTGGATGATGGAAGGCGCAACCTGCTCATAGCCGCCTCGCCGGAATACGTCGAGCAAGGTTGCGGCTTGGGCTTCGAGAGCCTCGAATTTTCGCGCCGATTCCGCGGCCATGGATTAACTTTCCAGCCCTAAAAATCTTCAGTCTCATTGCCCGGCTTGACGGGCAATCCAATAACCCCGGCGATCATGGATAACTGAGGCCTGTGGTTACTGGATGCCCGCCTTCACGGGCATGACAAGAGAGACGTGGATGGCCGGGACAAGCCCGGCCATGACGTGGTTTAGGAGGTCATTACAGGAAACTGCTTTAGGATTTGTGGCGGTCTAGCACGCGCCTAACTTCCTTGACGAGATCCGCTTCCTTAACGGGAAACTGGGCCTCGGCCTGTCTCTTCAGATAGTCGTCGCGGTCCTTGATCGAGGTGAGCGTGGCGCCGAGGAGGAGATCCTTGATCTGCACTTCGCCCCTTGCCTTCTCGTCGCCGCCCTGGATGACGACGCAAGGGCTGCCGCGCTTGTCGGCATATTTCATTTGCGCCTTCATGCCCGACTCGCCGAGATAAAGCTCGGCGCGGATGCCGGCATTGCGCAGGTCTTGCGCCATCTTCTGATAGTCGGCTATGCGGTCGCGATCGAGCACGAGCACCACGATGGGGCCTTGCACAGTCTCCGCCGGAACTTTGCCGAGGGTCTTCAATCCATAGAGGAGACGCGATACGCCGATCGAGACGCCGGTGGCGGGAACCTTCTCGCCAGCGAAGCGCTCGACGAGACCATCATAGCGCCCGCCGCTCACCACTGAGCCGAGGCGAACGGGCTGCCCGCGCTCATCTTTGATCTGCGCGGTCAGCTCGGCCTCAAAAACGGGGCCTGTATAATATTCGAGGCCACGGACAACTGAGGAGTCGATGACGATCTGCCTTTCGCTATAGCCCGCCGCGGCGGCGAGCCTGGCAATCTCCTCAAGCTCATCTATTCCCGTTGAGGCGATCGGAATCCTTCCGAATTTCTTCCGCAGGTTCGCGATCGTCACCTCGTTGTTGAGGCGGAAAAAGCCTGCGGAGTTCCCTTGCGCGGTTTCAAATTCCATCGGCTTGCCGCGATCGTCCGTGATGTTGATCACTTCTGAACCGACGTACTCCAATGGCGTGGCTTGTTGGGCGCGGATGTAGTCAATGATCAACTTAGCTTGTTGGTCAGTGAGCCCCGCACCTTTGGTGAAATCGCCGCTTTCATCTTTCCGACCTTTGCCGAGCAAAGCGCGCACGCCGTCTTCACCCAAACGATCGTACTTATCGATTGCCCGTAGGATGCCGAGGCGACGCGCGATATCGGCATCGCCGCCAAGATCGAGCTCCTCCAGCACCCCATCCAGAACTTTGCGGTTGTTCACCTTCACCACGTATTGCCCGCGTGGGACGCCGAGCGCTTCGAGCGTTTCGGCGGCGAGCATGCAAAGCTCGGCGTCGGCGGCGACCGACAAGGCGCCGACCGTATCGGCGTCGAATTGAGTGAATTGGCGGAAGCGGCCTGGGCCTGGCTTCTCGTTCCGCCACACGGGTCCCACCTGATAGCGGCGGAAGGGCTTCGGTAAATTCTGGTAGTTCTCTGCGACGTAGCGGGCGAGCGGTGCGGTCAAATCGTAGCGGAGCGACAGCCACTGCTCGTCGTCGTCCTTGAAGGAGAACACGCCCTCGTTCGGACGGTCTTGGTCTGGGAGGAACTTGCCGAGAGCGTCGGTATATTCGATGGCCGGCGTATCAAGCGGCTCGAAGCCGTAAGCCTCGAACACGGTCCTGATCTTGGCGAGCATGTCCTCCGTCGCGCGAAGCTCGCTCGCTGACGTGTCGAAAAGGCCCTTCGGCAGGCGGGCCTCGGGGCGGACTGGCTCGTCTTTCTTGCTCATGGGATTAGCGGTTGACGGCTTGGCTTTGGCTTCGCAGCTTCTAGCCCATAGGGGTGCGCCCAGCAAGCCACGGCCTACACGGCCCAGACCAACCTCAGGTGCCTTTTCTTCTCGGCGCGGTCCTTAACCGAAAATCTTCGCTCGAGATAGGTCGCCAATGCCAGAGACAAAGCCTGGCCGTAGAGGGCACCGGCGGGGCAGCGCTGAGCGACCTCTGACGCCATTGCCCTGAGCTGCATCGCTATATAGCGATCTTGTACCACGATCTGCGGGGCCAGTGTGTCGGTTGACGCCGAGGCCCGGCCGCTCCAACAATGCCTCAAGCCGAGCGGGATCAAGCTCTACGACGATCGCCTCGAACTTGGATCCGGCGATCGCAAAGCGTGTCTCGTCATAGCCGCTCGGGAACACGCAGACGCTCCCGGCTCCGCCCACGAAATCGCGATTGCCACCGTAGGTGCGGACCCTGAAGCTGAGCTCGCCTTTGGTGATGAGGCTGACATGCGCCCGATGCCATCCCCAGCTGACGTCTTGTCTGCCGCCGGCATTGTGCCTTTCCAACAAAAAGCCGGACTAAGGGGTTGAGGCGCTGGTCAGAAGCGGTGTTTCCATCGCGGGGACAATATGTCCCCCGACGATCCCGCTAACTTGCTCCCTCGGTCGGTTTTGGTTGGACATAAACGAGTTTGCGTGGAGCCTCCCCGTCTTCAGTCCATAACAGTATAGTTGCACCTGGAGGCGGCTTCCAAATCAGGTGCGTCGTGACAGTTGGACCGCTAGCCGTTACCGGGGGCCGGCGAGTTCCATCAGACTCTCGATCGGGTGCACCTTGTCCTTGAGCTTCTCCAGCGACTTCGGGCATGGGCCGCCGGTCGCCCAGTCGAGCAGCTCAATG
>DATFVP010000221.1:0-4582 GCA_035260285.1 Methyloceanibacter sp. | reverse complement strand
GGGAGGTCCTCCCATTGCGTGAACGTGCCTGCCTTCAGTCCATGGGGGCGGGCGTCCTCCTCGTTGTGCAGATAGCGGCGCACCTTTCCGCGCCCACGCTCGCCGTATTCGCGAAAGAGCGCCTCCAATTCTTCGAAGCGATTGGCTTCAGGACCGAAATGACTGAAGTTGGAATAGCCCTCGCGCTGCTTCTCGATCATCTTCTCCTGCATTCTCTCCCGGTCGTAGCGGTGGAAGGCGTCGCCCTCCACGATCGCCGGGGTCACGCCTTCGCGCCGGAAGATCTCCTCGAAGGTCGTCCGCACGGTGCTTGTCCCGGCGCCAGAAGAGCCGGTGATCACGATGATGGGGTGCTTGACGGACACGAAACAAAGACCTCAGGACGCTGCGCGATAGCGCCCCCGACTATACCCGGGTTTCGATGGCGCAGGAGGGTGAGCCGCGGCTTACTAGGGAGTCTCGCGGCTTGCGCTGGAAGCCGATATCAGAGCAAAGATTTCTAAACCCCGGAGTACGCTTAAGTCTTTGCTTGCAAAGGCCACATTTTGCGCTCATTGGCCTTGCAGATTAAGGTTGAGTTGCGGGCGGCGCTGCCGTCACTATCGCGCTCCGTTAGGATGGCGCGAACTGGCCAGAAGCCTAAATCGAGACCATGTCGGCAGAGCTTGCCTTCAATCGAAGCGTTGATGTCGACTACGGCGTGGCCGAGGAGGTCGCCCCGCAGGTGCGTCGCATCGTCGCGAACAATCCTTCGCCCTATACCTTCCTCGGCACGAATACTTACCTCGTTGGCCGCGGCCGCGTGGCCATCATCGATCCTGGCCCTGCCTGCGAGCAGCATCTCGCCGCCATCGTCAACGCGACCCGCGGCGAGCGCGTCACCCATATCCTGATCACCCACAGCCATCGCGATCATTGTGACGGGGCGCGAGGCCTGCAGGCTCTGGTCGGCGGCGAGATCTTGAGCTTCGGGCCGACCGGCACCGAGCGCGGCGCAGGCGCCCCCGGTCTCGGCGAGGCCTTCGTCGATCCCTCCTTCCGGCCAGACCGGACGCTTCAGGACGGCGACGTGGTGAAGGCCGGCGGCGTCACCCTCGATGTTTTGCATACGCCAGGCCACGCGCCGGATCATCTCTGCTTTGCCCTCGTCGGCCAGCGCACCGTGTTCACCGGCGACCACGTGATGGGATGGAACACGACCGTCATCGCTCCGCCTGAGGGGAGCATGGCGAAGTTTCTCGCCTCGCTGGAGAAGCTCCTGCCGCGGCACGACAAGGTGTTCCTGCCGGCCCATGGCGGCCGCGTGCAAACGCCGCAGCGCGTGGTCAAGGCATACATCATGCACCGGCAATGGCGCGAGCAGACGATCCTCACCTGCCTCGAGGACGGCGTCTCGACCATTCCGCGCATCGTCGCCAAGATTTATGGCGATCTCGACGCCGACCTCAAGGCCGCCGCGGCGCTCTCCGTGCTCGCCCATCTCGAGCACATGATCAGTCGGGGCTTAGTAAGGGAAACCGGCCTAAGGGACCGCGACGCTCAGCCGGAGGCTGGGACTGAGGCTGGTCTTGCGAGCGTCTATTCCGTTTCGCCCGGCGCTTCTTCACAGGCTTCTTGAGCTGCGGCGCCGTGGCCTTGGGCGCGGGCTCGGCCTGCTCCAACCCGGTCTTCTCGCCCTTCTCCAGCGCAGACTTCACTTCCGCAAACAGCTCGCGGATATGCCCGGCATTGGCGCCGAGATCGTGCATGCCGTAGCGCGACACCGAACGGACGTCGATGAAGGCATGGGCATCATCGCCGGTGACTCGGATCAGCGCGTCGTCAGTGTAGCCCATGATCATGGTGCGGTTGGTGGCCTCGATGCGGCCGGGTTGATCTCCGTCTGGCGGCTCGCTCAACACGATGGTCCAACCGAGACGCTTCACCGCCTCGTGCACGATGTCGAAGGTCTCGGTCACCGAGCGCTCAAGCTCCATGGGGCGAATGTCGGGATAGGCTTTCTCCCGCTCTTCGGCGGCGGCGAGATCTGGCTCGACGATGCGATTGGCGTCGGTGGGCCGCATGGCGGCAAGCTGCTTGAACTCCATCGGCTGCCGCGTCGTCTGAATATCGTTGAGCTGCGGCAAAAAGAAATACTGCGAGAGAAAGAAGAGCGGCACGGCAAGCCCGACGAGAGCGATGGCGATGCCGGTGAAGGCTTGCGCCGCACCGATCTGGCCTCCGAACCAGATGCGGACGAGCCCGACCACCGCCACGATGATGGCGAGGAACAGGCCGCCGATGGAGACCGCCATCAGGTTCATCGCGGCGGGCGTCGCCAGCGTACCGAAACGATGCAAAAGCACGGTCAGGATGAGCAACTGCACGAAGAAGAGCGCCATGCGGCGCGCCCACAGCCCCTCATGCACGGTCTTCTGCAGATAGATAGCAACCACGCGTAAGCCCTCTTCCCGCTTAACCCGTCGCGCTTTGCCGGATCACCATGCTTCACCCCGTTTCGCTGTCAACCCCTTACCGCAACCAAGGCGAAGTCAGACGCTAAATCGAGGAAATGGCGGGTTTGTGGTGCGGTGGTTCGAGTGCCGGCTGTCATCCTGCAAGGGCGAAGCCAGAGCCTCGAAGGACGGCCGGCCACCTCACCATGACGTGCGCAGCACCGCCGCCTAGGCCTAACGAATCCTAAACTTCTGACTGTGATCCTGCGGGCCAAGCCCCTCGCCCCGTGGCGAAGTGGCCGGCGTGAACAGGATTTGGTTGGGGTACATGCCGTCTCGTCGGCGCGCCTTTTATGCGCCCACAATATTGCTCGCCTGCCTTGCGCTCACCACGCTCGGAGGCTGCACTTATGAGCAGGAAGGGCCGCCCGATCTCCATTTCGAGAAATTCGACGCCAAGCCTCCCAAGCTCGACAAAGTGACAGTCTGCCATGCCTATGGCTGCAAGGAGCAGACGCCCTTCACCTTCACGCAGGCCGACATTGCCGAGATCTCGGCCTTGATGGCGCGGGTGCCGCGCAACGACAGCCCGGCCGAAGAGCGCAGGGCCATCGCTTACGCCATTGCCTGGATGGAGCGGCGCGTGGCGCCGACGGTCGGCACGGCAAGCGACCGTCCGAGCATGGACTTTGCCGGCTCAGGCGATTCCACCCAGCAGGACTGCGTCGACGAAGCCACCAACACCACGAGCTATCTGCTCGTGCTTGAACGCCATGGACTGCTCAAGCATCACGCGGTGGAGAGGCCTTTCGCCAAGGACAGCCTGACGCACTGGACGCATTGGGCGGCGGTGATCAGAGAGACCGACAACGGCGAGCGCTTCGCCATCGATTCCTCGGCGGGCGCCAATGGCGAAAATCCGACGGTGCAGGCTGCGGCAAGCTTCTACGTGCCCGACACCTATGCCGACCGCACGCCGCCGGAAACCGGGCTCGCCACCGCCGATGCGAAGGCACCGGGGCAAGAAAGCGATGGCCTCGCTGGCTTCCTCGAGCGCATGCAAGCGCTCGGCTACGCCGATGAGCCTACAGGCTCGTCACGCTAGTTTCGGCAGGTTGGTTGAGAAGCTGAAGGGCAAGCTCGATCGGGCTGAACGAGCGGCGGTGATGGGTGCACACGCCGTGCTTCCTGATGGCGCGGGCATGCTCCGGCGTGCCGTAGCCCTTGTTCGATTCCCAGCCGTAGCGTCGATAACGGCGCGCGAGCTTCACCATCAGGCGGTCGCGGGTGACCTTGGCCACGATCGACGCCGCCGCGATGGAGACCGAGCGGCCGTCGCCGCCGACCAGAGCGCGCGCCTTGCAGGGGAATCGCTTCGGCACGATGTTGCCGTCGATCAGCGCCGTGGCCGCCGGCGTCTGCAGCCCGCGATAGGCTGCGCGCATGCCCCACAGGGTCGCCTGCAGGATATTGTCGCGATCGATGCGGCGGACCTGGCCGATGACGACCGACACGCAGGCCGTGGCCATGATCTCGGCATAGCGGTCCTCGCGCGCTTCCGCGGTAAGCACCTTGGAGTCGTTCAGCCCCTCGGGGATGCGGTCAGGATTGAGGATCACGGCGGCGACCACCACCGGTCCCGCCCAAGGCCCGCGGCCTGCCTCGTCGATACCGACGATCGGCCCGTGCAATTGGTCCATGAGCTCCACTTCGAGGTCGAAGGTCGGAACCGTGCGCACGCTTGCGTTCCCCCGCGCGACTCCCATGGAGACGAAGTCTTGCCAAGAGGGCTCGCTTTGGCAACAGAGGTCGTCGCCGCTGTGGAAAACCTCGTCTTCCTCAGAGCTCGCCATTTTCTCTCTTTCGTCATGGCCGGGGTTGTCCCAGTCATCCACGATTTGGTCTAATCCTACCCCAAACGTAGATGCCCGGCACAGGGCCGGGCGTGACGAGCCAGAGAGTACTTGGCCGCTTATTGGGCTCTAAAGCAAGCGGAGCTGCGGACCTCTGCCTACGCCCTCTCGGCAATTGCCCTCGGATGAACGCCTGCCCTTTGTGGAATGAGGAGAATGTGGACCTCGAAAGTGTGTGCCATGCCCCCCTCAAGTTGGGACTTCAGGGTGAGCATTGTTGGTAGCGGAAGGGAA
>DATFVP010000220.1:0-2302 GCA_035260285.1 Methyloceanibacter sp. | reverse complement strand
GCAGGCAAACTATGATGAGGATTGCGGCCCGAGCCGGGAGACTGCCAGGTGTCGACGTTGCCGGCATTTGCTTGTTCGCTCCCGAATTCCCAATCAGTACGTGCAGCTTGTTTCAACGATGCGAGCGGCTCCTCTCAGATTCTCGCCGGTTTCATCATGCCGGGTCATCTGCGCCAGTCCGCAGTTTGATGCGAGCTAATTTGGTCGCTGCGCTGTTGGCGGACCTCACAACACGTCCAGATTTGCCGCGCCTCAGTTCGAACTCGGCAATGCGCAGGCAAAACCTCGCGAGTAAGAGCCGCCACGTTGCTGGTGGTTTCCGCTTCGATGACTCTCGTATCGGGGCCGTTGTAGGCATGCTGTTGCGAGCGTAGGGCGTCGAAGCGAGGTGGTAGACGATAGGTAAGAAGGGGGCAGCAGAACCCTTGGCCGCGCCGGCTGCCAACCGACGCCCCAAGGGTGAATGCTAGATGGGCGCGAAGCCTACCTGAATGACGGACGGCGCTGCTCGGCAAGTCTCGCAAGCACCCGCCACTGGCGGGCAAGTTCTTCGTACTGACAACGTCCTTCACCTTCCCAGTGAGTGGCGATCTCCTGGCATTCTGCAGCACAGGCGCGGAATTCCTCAGCTGCGTCGCAGAACTGGTCCTCGACCGAACGGCCTCCGCACACCCAAGCAAACCCGGGCTCAGGGATATAGGACGCGAAGGTTGTCATGGTGATCTCCGTCGGCTCACCCATTTCTATAGCAAGCTCAAAGATAGGGCGGCGGCTGACGTTAGCGTTGTGACCGATGTCACAGGTCTGATAAGATTTTTAGTCTCAAGAAGGCCCTCAGCCTGGAGGCCCGCGAACGTTATTTCGCGTACGCCGGAAGCTCTGTTAGGGGCGTGGCAGAGCCACCTCGTTCGAAGCCGGGCTCTGGACCCTTGTAATTGCCGCGCGTTCCAGATGACCGCTGCGCAAAGCTACAAGCGCCCGTTTTCATGAACAGGAGGTCTGCTGGCTTTTTGAGAATCCGACCGACGTAGCTGCTGAGCAATCGCACTGCTCGGGGCGGTGGTCGGCCGATCATCGGCATCGCCGCCTGCTGAGCGCGCGCCGCGAGCGGCCACGTGACCGCCGCACCGCCTAGCAGCGTGATGAACTCGCGGCGTCGGATCATTCGATCACCTCGTCGGCAAGCGCGAGCACTTTGTCCGGGATAGTGATGCCGAGCGCCTTGGCGCTCTTGAGGTTGATGGCCAGCTCGAACTTGGTTGGCTGTAGCACTGGCAGATCGGCCGGCTTCTCGCCCTTGAGGATCCTGCCTGTGTAGACACCAATCTGACGCACTGCAGGCACGTTACGGCCGGGCCGATTCAGGCTGGCGACAAGGCCAAGCTTCACAGGATCGGCGCCACTCGAGAAGACGATCGGAATTGTCGTAGTTGCTGCCTTGGCCGCGAGGGCAACTGGGCTGGGCGCTCGCGCCACTCGGCCCTCACCCCTTCCGTTCGATCCCAGCGAGTTTCTCCAACACCGCGCAGATCGCGGCAGTATCCTGACCGCCGCGGCCTTGCGCCACGCCGGCATAGTAGAACTGGGCCGCCGCGGTGAAGAGCGGCGTCGGGCAATGGAGTTCGGCGGCGAATGTGCCGATGATGTCGATATCCTTCAAATGCGTCTCCATCGTCGCCGTCGGCTGGTCGTATTGACCCGCCACCATCATCGGGCCTCGCACCTGGAACATGCGCGAGGCTCCGGCGCTGTCGCCGATCACGTCAAGCACCAGCGCAGGGTCGAGCCCCGCCCGCTGCCCGAGGACGAAGGCCTCGGCCGTCGACAAATTGTGGATGGTGACGAGGTGGTTGGCAATGAACTTCATCTTGCTGCCATGGCCGAAGGGCCCGACGTATCTCTGGGCGCGCGACATGCCGGTGAGCACCTCCTTCGCGCGCTCGAATGCTGCCTCGTCGCCGCTGCAGAAGACGACGAGATCCTTCCGTGCCGCTTGCGCGCCGGTGCCGCTAACCGGGCAGTCGAGCAGGATCTTGCCCTGTCCCGCGAGCGTGGCGCGGCCGCGCTCCTTCGCCTCGAGCGGGAGCGTGCTGCATTCGATGACGATCTGCCCCTTGCCGTTGCTCGATGCGATGCCGCCCTGGCCGGACGTCACCTGCTCGAAGGCGTCGACGCTGGGGAGCGAGGTGATCAGGATCTCGACCCGCTCAGCGACGTCGCGCGGCGAGCTGGCGGCGATGCCGCCGGCTTCGGCGAGGCGCTGCATCGCCGCCTCGGCGACGTCGAAGCCCACGACCTCGAA
>DATFVP010000219.1:0-10620 GCA_035260285.1 Methyloceanibacter sp. | reverse complement strand
CTAAGGACGGCAGCGTCACCATCGACATGGGCATCCCGCGCTTCGAGTGGAACGAGATCCCGCTCAGCAAGCCTTTCAATGACACGCGAGCAGTCGAGCTGCCGCACTTCGCAGACTTGGGTCTCGGCGCGGCGTCGATTGTCAATGTCGGCAACCCCCACTGCATTTTCTTCGTCGAGAATATCGAGGCGCACGACCTTGCCAGCTTCGGACCCGGGCTCGAGCACGATCCGCTGTTTCCCGAGCGCGCCAACATCTCGCTCGCGCAGGTCACTGGGCCTTCCTCCCTGAGGCTCCGGACCTGGGAGCGCGGCGTCGGGCTCACGCGCGCTTGCGGCACCGCCGCCTGCTCCGCCGCCGTGGCCGCTGCCCGCGGCGGGCTGACCGGCCGCAAGGTGATGGTGACCCTGCCAGGCGGCGATCTCGTCATCGACTGGCGCGAAAACGACGACCATATTCTGATGACCGGACCCTTCTCCCTCGATTATCAGGGCACTTTGCCGCCCGAGCTTCTGCAGCCGGCCCCTGCGACCTCAGGCTAGGGGCTATCGAGTCGCCCGCATCGCTCGTTTCGTGTTAGAAGCCGCCAATGTCGGATATCGAGATCATCACCCTCGGCTGCAGGCTCAACGCATATGAGTCGGAGGTCATGCGCAAGCATGCTCGCGACGCCGGGCTTGGGCCCACGGTGATCGTCAACACCTGCGCGGTGACGCAGGAAAGCGTGCGTCAGGCGCGGCAGGCGATCCGCAAGGCGCGCCGGGAAAACCCCGATGCCAGGATCGTGGTCACAGGCTGCGCAGCGCAAATCGATCCGACCCGCTTCGCCGCCATGGATGAGGTGGACCACGTCATCGGCAATGGCGAGAAGACCGAGCCGCAGACCTTCAAGGGTCTTTGTCTCGAAGAAACTGAGCGGATCAAGGTCAACGACATCATGTCGGTGCGCGAGACTGCGGGTCATCTCATCGATGGCTTCGGCGTTCAAGCCCGCGCCTATGTGCAGATCCAGAACGGCTGCGACCATCGCTGCACCTTCTGCATCATCCCGTATGGACGCGGGCCGTCGCGCTCGGTGCCGGCGGGCGAGGTGGTGGCGCAAGTGCGCAGGCTTGTCGCGAACGGCTATGCCGAGCTCGTGCTGACCGGCGTCGACATCACGGCCTACGGCGCCGACCTTCCCGGCAAGCTCACGCTCGGCAGGCTGGTGACCAAAATTTTGAAGCTCGTACCTGAGCTCAAGCGATTGCGGCTCTCATCCATCGATTCGGTCGAGGCCGACGACGCGCTGCTGATGGCAATCGCCGAAGAGGAGCGGCTTATGCCGCATCTCCATCTGTCGCTGCAGGCAGGCCACGACCTCACGCTCAAGCGCATGAAGCGGCGGCATTCGCGGGCCCATGCGGTTGGTTTCTGTGAGGAGGTGCGCCGCCTTCGCCCGGACATGGTGTTCGGCGCGGACCTCATCGCAGGCTTTCCCACCGAGAGCGAGGAGATGTTCGCCGGCTCGATGTCGCTGATCGACGATTGCGGGCTCACCTTCCTGCACGTCTTTCCGTTCTCGCCGCGGCCGGGCACGCCCGCCGCGCGCATGCGCCAGCTCAACGGCGCGGTGATCGCAAGCCGCGCCGCGCGTTTGCGCGAGAAGGGTATCGAGGCCTTGCGGCGCCATCTTGTGAACGCGAAGGGCCGGCACATTCAGGTGCTCATGGAGAGCGAAGGACGAGGGCGCGCCGGTGATTTCACGCCGGTCAAGATCGAGGCCCCGGAGGGCGCACCGAAATTGTTCGACGCCGTCGTGAACGGGCATGACGGCAGCGCTCTGATCGCAAGGATGCGGGCGTGAGTAGCGAGAAGAAGCCAGGATTTTGGCAGCGGCTGTTCGGCATTGGCGCGCAGGAGCCGCCGAAGAAAGAGCAGCCTGCGTCGAAACCAGCCAAGAAAGAGCCTCCGGCGCCAAAGCCGGCTCAGGAGGAGCCGCCAAAGCAAAAGCAGCCGGTGAAGAAGGCTGCCAAGAGGAAGGCCCCGCCGCCGGCCGGCCCGCACGTCGCCAAGGACGAGGGCGGACCCCCTGACAAAGGGCCCAAGGGCCCCAAGCCCGGCGGCGGAAAGCGCCCGCGCAAGCCCAAGGCCGAGGCGCCAGCGGCTCCCCTGCCGACAGGTCCCGCCGCGAGTGAGGGGGCGCGTCCGCCTGAAGAACGACACCCGGCAACGCGGGAAAAAGGCACACCGGACGAGCCCGATGTGCCTGAGCCTGCTGCAGAGCCCGAGGAACCAAAGGACGACAAGCCGTCGAAGGCTTCAACTCCCCAGACGAATCCCCAGCGAAGCTGGTTCGCGCGGCTCGGCAAGGGGCTCGCTCGGAGCTCTACTGCGCTCAGCGACAATCTTGCTTCGGTGTTGAGCCGGAGAAAGCTCGATGAAGAGACGCTCGGCGAGCTCGAGGACGCGTTGATCAAGGCCGATCTGGGCGTCGCCATGGCCTCGCGCATCAGACAGGCGCTCGCCTCGACCCGCCACGACCGTGGACTGTCGCCGCAAGCCTTGCGCGAGGTGCTTGCCGCCGAGATCGTCAAGGTGCTGAGCCCGGTGGCCAAGCCTTTGGCGCTCGATGCACGCGCGCAGCCCCATGTGATCCTGCTCGTCGGCGTGAACGGAACCGGCAAGACCACCACGGCGGCCAAGTTGGCGCATCAATTCATGCGCGGCGGTTCCTCAGTGATGCTCGCCGCCGCCGATACCTTTCGCGCCGCGGCCATCGATCAGCTGAAGGTGTGGGGCGCTCGCGTCGGCGCAGAGGTGGTGGTCAAGGATGTCGGCGCCGATCCGGCAGGACTCGCCTATGAGGCGCTCGAGCGCGCGCGGGCCGAGCGGCGCGACGTGCTCATCATCGACACGGCTGGTCGCCTGCAGAACAAGGCCGACCTGATGGCTGAGCTCGCCAAGATCGTGCGCGTGCTGAAGAAGCTCGACCCTGCCGCGCCGCACAGCGTGGTGCTCGTGCTCGACGCCACCACGGGGCAGAACGCGCTGAACCAGGTGCAGATCTTCCAGGAGATCGCAGGGGTGACGAACCTGGTGGTGACAAAGCTCGACGGCACTGCACGCGGCGGCATTCTCGCCGCCATCGCCGAGCGTTTCGCTTTGCCGGTGAGCGCTATCGGCGTCGGCGAAGGCGTCGACGACCTGCAACCCTTCGACCCTCAGGATTTCGCCCGCGCTATTGCCGGTCTGGACGCCAAGAATGCCGCAGCCGCCTGACGCAGCGCCGGGTGCGCGACCGCAAAACGCGGAATCTGGCGCGGCGCTTGCCGTTAAGCTCGCCGTCGAGCTTGGGCCATTGCTCGTGTTCTTCGCCGCCAATGCCGCGGCAGGCATCTACGCGGCGACGGCCTCCTTCATGGCGGTGACTGTGGTCGCGCTCGCGGTGGCCTGGTGGCGCTACCACAAGCTGCCGATGATGCTTCTGGTCAGTGCCGTTGTCGTATTCGTGTTCGGCACGCTCACGCTTTATCTCCACGACGAGACCTTCATCAAGCTGAAGCCGACCATCGTCTATCTTGCTTTCGCCGCGTTTCTTGGCGCGGGCCTTTTGCTCAGGAAACCGGTGCTCGAACTGCTGCTCGGCTCCGTGTTCAATCTCACCGAGCCAGGCTGGCGCAAGCTCACTGCTCGCTGGGCCTTGTTTTTCATTGCCATGGCTGCCTTAAACGAGCTCGTCTGGCGCAATGTGTCGACCGACGCCTGGGTGAGCTTTAAGGCCTTCGGCTTCCTGCCGCTGACTTTTCTCTTCGCGCTGTCGCAGATGCCGCTCATGCAGCGCTACAGCGACACCCCGGCCGACAAAGATACTGGGCCAAGCGCCTAAAGATGAAGCCCAAGCTTAATGCGCCTCTGATCTGGCAGACAGCGGACTAAGTACCAATATCCGCCCCGGCGCGATGAGGCTTTGCCCTCGCGCGAAATAACGCTAAGATGTCTTGGGGCGTTCTGCAACCATCAGTTGATCGCAAATTATCTTCAATTTGCGTTAAACTGCAAAAAAAGAGTCATGTTACCAGGGCGCGACGCCTTGCGAAATGGGACGGAGCGTCAGATGGGTGCGAAAAACTCTAATCAACTGGAGCGTTCGGCGACGCATTTGATACATCGCGCTGGCCAACGCGCGACGGACATTTTCCAGGCCGAGGTCCGCGAGAGCCGCCTCACACCTCGGCAGTTCGCCGTGCTCATGACCATCGCCGAGGAAGAAGGGCTCACCCAGACCGACCTCGTGGACCGGACCGGAATCGACCGGTCAACCCTCGCCGATATTGTGGCGAGACTGCTGGCGCGAGGGCTCATTCATCGCAAGCGCGCCAAGGAGGATGGCAGGGCGTACGCCATCAAGCTCACCTCGCAGGGCTGGAAAGGCCTCCGCGATGCCGAGCCTGGTGCTGCTGCCACGGATACGCGCTTGCTTGCCGTGCTTCCGCCCGCCAAGCGGCAGGAGTTCCTCGACATCCTCAATACGATCGTCACCGCCATGAACAAATAGCCTGCCCATCGTCAGCCTTGCGGTTTCTCTCCGGAAGGCTGAACCAGCGGCAGCAGCTTCTGTTTGATGGCGTCCTCGGTGAGAGGGCCCACATGGCGGTAGGCGATCTTGCCGTCGCCCGTGATCACATAGGTCTCAGGCACGCCATAGACGCCCCAGTCGATGGCAACGCGGCCCGAGCGGTCGGCGCCGACCCGGGCGAAGGGATTGCCGTAACGGCCGAGGAACCGCCGCGCCGCCGCAGCGTCGTCCTTGTAGTTGATGCCGTAGAGGCGAACGTGAGGTTCCTTGGCAAGCTCCAGGAGCAAGGGATGCTCCTCGTGACAGGGCACGCACCACGAGGCCCACACATTGACGATGGTGGGCTCGCCCTTGGCAAGATCGGCGGTCTCGAATCCTTGTGATCCTTCGCCGGTGAGCCCCTCGATCGGCGGCAGAGCGAAGGCCGGCACTGGCTTGCCCACGAGCGCAGACGGCAGCCGCGAGGGGTCGCCGCTCTGCAGCGCGTACCAGAACAGCCCGGAAAGGGCGGCGAAGATCAGGAGCGGAAGGGCGAGCCCCCAACGCTGCCAGAACAAGCGTGGCGCGGCCGCGGTCATGGCTTCGGCTTCCTCGCCCGCAGCTTCGCTTGACGCTGCTTCGGCGCATCATCGGGCTTGGCTGAGCGGCGCCTTATGCCCTGCCGTTCGAGATCGGCGAGCAGCTGGCGCTGTCTCCGGTCGTCCTGCACGATAAAGGCGATGAGCGCCGCGACGACGATGAAGGTCACGGCATAAGCCGCCCAGATGAATGCCGCGTGGGGACCAAGGTCGGGCATGGGCAGCGGTGCTTGGCCTCAGGCGGAAGCGGCGCGCTCGACATGCACCTGGCGGAGCGCCTGCACCCGGCGGCGCAGGATCTCGGCCCGCATGGTGATAAGGTGCAACAGCACGAACAGCAGGGTGAAGCCCGCAGCCATGACGAAGAGCGGCGTGAGCAGAGACGGGTCGATGCTGGGGCCGCCGGCGCGGAGGATGCTCGAGGGCTGGTGCAGCGTGTTCCACCAATTTACCGAGAAGTGGATAATGGGCACGTTGACGAAGCCGACGATGGCGAGGATGGCGGCGGCGCGGCCGGCGCGGCCAGGCTCCTCGATCGACTGCCAGAGCGCGATCAGCCCAAGATAGATTAGGAACAGCACGAGCATTGAGGTGAGACGCGCGTCCCACACCCAATAGGTGCCCCACATCGGCTTGCCCCAAAGAGAGCCGGTGACGAGGGCGAGGAAACAGAAGGTGGCGCCGATTGGGGCCGCGGTCTTGGCTGCGACGTCGGCAAGGGGATGGCGCCAGATGAGCGAGCCGATGCTGGCGATGGCGATCAGCGTATAGCCGAACATGGCGAGCCAGGCCGACGGCACATGCACGAACATGATCTTGACTGTCTGGCCTTGCTGGTAATCAGGGGGCGCCACGAAGAAGGAGAGATAGAGGCCGATGCCGAGCAGGAGGAAGGTGAGGCCGGCGAGCCAGGGAATGAGGCGGTCGACGAGCTCGAGAAATCGGGTCGGATTGGCAAGACTCCACATGCGGCTGGTCTAGTTCGTTTGGCTTGTAAGCGCAATCGTAGCCCATGCGCAGACGTGAGAGCATTTTTGCAGAGCGGTTCAGCTTGCTCCATCCCTCCCCTGGGCACGGCACACACCCCCGCTTCCCGCGAAATGCGGAAAGCCCCCTCCCATGAAGGGGAGGAAAGTATGGGTGAGGGGCTTTTGCGACCTAACGCATCGCGGTGCGGAGCGCTGCGGCGGAGGCGAGGGGCGCTAGCACGAGGCTTGCGAGGCTCAGTGCGCCGAGGATGAGGAACGGGGGCCAGGGCGAGGCAGGGCCAACGCTCGCGGCAGAGACGCAGGCCACGCCGAAAATCAGCACCGGCACGTAGAGCGGCAGCACGAGCAGCGCGAGCAGAAGGCCAGACCGGCGCAAGCCCAATGTGAGGCTTGCGCCGATGCCTGCAACGAAGCTCACCGCCGGGGTGCCGGCGAGCATGGAGAGCACGAGCAGCGGAAAGGACTTGATCGGCAGATTGAGGAGCAGCCCGAGGACCGGCGCGAGCAGCGCAAGCGGAATGCCGGTGGTGACCCAATGGGCGAGGCTTTTCACCGCGGCGACGAGCTCAAGCGGCAACGGCCCGGTGGCCAGCACGTCGAGCGCGCCGTCCTCATAGTCGTTGTGGAAGATGCGGTCGGCTGACAGCAGGCTCGCCAGGAGAAGCGCCACCCACAACACACCGGGCGCGATGCGCGAGAGAAGATTGAGGTCGGGGCCGAGGCCGAGCGGGGTGATGGCAACCACCACGAGGTAGAAGCCGAGCGCGGTGCCGATGGTGCCGCCCTCGCGCCAGGCGAGCATCACGTCGCGGCGGAACAGCGCGAAAGCCTCCCTCACGTGCGAAGCTCCAGCTTGAGCGCAAGCTCCTGCGCAAACTTCACCTTGAGGGGCGTGTGGCTTGCGACCACGGCGATGCCGCCTTGGGCAAGATGTTGCGCGATCGCTTTGTCGAGAACTTTGACCGATGCAACATCGAGCGAGACCGACGGCTCGTCGAGTAGCCACATGGGGCGTGGAGCGGCAAAGAGGCGAAGGAGCGCAAGCTTGCGTTTCTGTCCCGCCGAGAGAATGCCAGCCGGCAGGTCTTTCAGCTCGGCAAGGCCAAACATCCGATAGGCGCTTTCCACCGCCGAGCCATCACCGCCGAGAAAGTCGACCCAGAAGCTGACATTCTCGGCAAGGGTGAGCGCGGACTTGATGCCGTTCAGGTGCCCCACATAGTGACAAAGCTCAGGGAGCGGGACCGAGGCTCCCCCGCCTTCGATGCGGCCCGCCCGCAACGGCAGGAGCCCCGCGATCAGCCGCAGCAGGCTCGTCTTGCCGGCGCCGTTCGGCCCGGTGACGAGCAGGCTCTCGCCGGGCTCAAGCGCGAAGCTCAGGTCCTGGAACAGGACCCTGCCGCCGCGCTGGCAGCTGATCGCATTGGCGGCAAGGCTGGTCTTTTTCGGCATTTGCCCAGAATTTGCGCAAGTTGGTTCGAAGCGAGGCAGGCGTCGCGGCGATGCAACGGCGCTTCTCGCGGATTGTCTCGCCGCCGCAGGCGCCCTTATATAGTCTGGAGCGCGCCTCCAATAGTCCGGGATGTTTGCCCGCGCCCGGGTGGCTTGGCCGGTGCCTCGCGCACGCAATTGGCCAAGCCTTTGCATGTCGTTTTGCGTGTCGTCTGCCTGTCGCCGAATTCGCGCTAAACTTCGCGCTCTGCCCGAGGAGATCCTTAAGTGACATCGGTGGCCGAGACCTCGCTCGACAGCTTCAAATGCCGGCGAACGCTGAAGGTCGGCAAGCGCAGCTATTACTATTTTAACCTGAAGGAGGCCGAGGCGAACGGGCTTGTCGGCATCGAGCGCCTGCCATTTTCGCTGAAGGTTCTGCTCGAGAATCTGCTGCGCCACGAGGACGGCCGCACCGTCACTGCCGACGACATTCGCGGCGTGGCGCTGTGGCTGCAATCTCGAAAGAGCGACCGCGAGATCGCCTTCCGTCCGGCGCGCGTGCTGATGCAGGACTTCACCGGGGTTCCCGCCGTGGTCGATCTTGCCGCCATGCGCGATGCCATGCAGAAGCTCGGCGGCGACCCGCAAAAGATCAATCCGCTCGTCCCCGTCGATCTCGTCATCGACCATTCGGTGATGGTCGATGCTTTCGGCAATGCCCGCGCCTTCGACGTCAACGTCGAGAAGGAATATGAGCGGAACGGCGAGCGCTATGCGTTCCTGCGCTGGGGCAGCGTTGCGTTCGACAATTTCCGCGTGGTGCCACCAGGCACCGGCATCTGTCACCAGGTGAATCTCGAATATCTAGCGCAAGCGGTGTGGACCAAGAAAGAGAACGGCGAGGCGCTCGCCTTCCCCGATACTTTGGTCGGCACAGACAGTCACACCACCATGGTGAACGGACTCTCCGTGCTCGGCTGGGGTGTTGGCGGCATCGAGGCCGAGGCGGCGATGCTCGGCCAGCCGATCTCCATGGTGATTCCCGAGGTGATTGGCTTCCGCCTGACTGGCAAGCTCCGAGAGGGCGTGACTGCCACCGACCTCGTGCTCACCGTCACCGAGAGCTTAAGGCGCGCGGGCGTGGTCGGAAAGTTCGTGGAGTTCTTCGGCGAAGGGCTCGACAATCTCCCCGTCGAGGATCGCGCCACCATCGCCAACATGGCGCCGGAATATGGCGCGACGTGCGGGTTCTTCCCCATCGACGACGAGACCCTCATCTATCTCGACGCCACCGACCGCAAGGATTCGCGCATCGCGCTGGTCGACGCCTATGCCCAGGCGCAAGGCCTGTTTCGCGACGGCGATACGCCGGACCCTGTGTTCACCGACACCATCGCGCTCAATCTCGCAGAGGTCGAGCCGTCGATCGCCGGGCCCAAGCGGCCGCAGGACAGGGTGCCGCTCGCCCGCGCGGCAAGCGCTTTTGCCGAAGCGCTCGACAAGGAATACGGCAAGGCCAACGAGTCCGGGAAGCGCGTGCCAGTGCCAGGCAAGAATTTCGATCTCGGCCATGGCGACGTGGTCATCGCCGCCATCACCTCCTGCACCAACACGTCAAATCCTTACGTAATGGTCGCTGCCGGCATGGTCGCCCGCAACGCGGTGAAGCGCGGGCTTCAGGTCAAGCCTTGGGTCAAGACGTCGCTGGCGCCTGGGTCTCAGGTGGTCACCGACTATCTGGAACGGGCCGAGTTGCAGCACGATCTCGACACGCTCGGCTTCAATCTCGTGGGCTACGGCTGCACCACCTGCATCGGCAATTCGGGGCCTCTGCCTGAGGACATCTCCAAGACCATCCACCAACACGAGCTCGCGGTCGCTTCGGTGCTTTCCGGCAACCGCAATTTCGAAGGCCGGGTCAATCACGACGTGCGCGCCAACTATCTCGCCTCGCCGCCGCTGGTGGTGGCTTACGCGCTCGCCGGCTCGGTCATGGTCGATCTTGCCACCGACCCGCTCGGCACCGATGCCGGCGGCGAGCCTGTCTACCTCAGGGATCTTTGGCCGTCGTCAAAGGCTGTGGCCAAAACCGTGCGCAAGGCGGTGAAGAAGTCGATGTTCCGCAAGCGCTACGGCAACGTGTTCGAAGGCGACGGGGAATGGCAGGACATCAAGGTCACCGGCGGCCTCACTTATGGATGGGACAAGCAATCGACCTATGTGCAGGAGCCGCCTTACTTCACCGATCTCACCCGCACGCCAAAGCCGGTGACCGATATCGTCAACGCCCGCATCCTCGGCCTTTTCCTCGATTCGATCACCACCGACCATATCTCGCCGGCCGGCTCGATCCGGAAGGACAGCCCTGCGGGGCAATACCTCACGGCCCACGGTGTCGCTCCTCACGACTTCAACTCCTACGGCTCGCGGCGCGGCAATCACGAGGTGATGATGCGCGGGACGTTCGCCAACCACCGCATCAAGAACATGATGGTCAAGGGCGTCGAAGGCGGCATCACCGTGCACTATCCGTCCGGCGAGCATCTGCCGATATACGACGCGGCGATCCGCTACGCGGGCCAGGGCGTGCCGCTCGTGGTCTTCGCGGGGAAGGAATATGGCACTGGCTCCTCGCGCGACTGGGCGGCGAAGGGCCCGCGGCTCCTCGGCGTCCGGGCGGTGGTCGCCGAAAGCTTCGAGCGCATCCACCGCTCGAACCTGATCGGCATGGGCATACTGCCGCTCGTGTTCGCGGAAGGGACCTCCTGGCAGGCGCTCGGCTTGACCGGTGTCGAGACGGTGAGCCTGCAGGGCCTGAGCGAGATCAACCCAGGCCAGTGGATCGAGGCCGAAATCACCTATGGCGACGGAACGAAGCGCGCCGTCCCGTTGCTCGCGCGCATCGACACGTTCGACGAGCTCGACTATTTCAGGAACGGCGGCATCTTGCACTTCGTGTTGCGGAGCCTTGCCTCCTGAGCAAGGCGCCTATTCAGCCGGTTGGAGCGACGCCGACGCCCGCATCTCGGTCCATGATTGGCCGAGAACGACCCAGGCACCG
>DATFVP010000218.1:0-6000 GCA_035260285.1 Methyloceanibacter sp. | reverse complement strand
CAACGAGCGACTGGACAGTTCTGACGGCAGCGTGCCAACGGCGCTCTGGCTCGTGCTGCTCGCGGGTGCACTGATCACGCTCGGCTACCCGTCATTTTTCGGGACGTCGAATCTCATGGCACAGAACCTGATGCCCGCGTCGCTTGCCGCGCTCGTGGCACTACCCCATTTGTTGCGATAGTGCTGGACTTTCCATTCACGGGGAGGTGCAAAATCTCGCGCGCCCCCTCGAGCAGTCTCTCCAGGAGATGTCGCAGCAAGAGCCGCCGCCCTGATTGGCGGGCCCCGAGTGGGCAAGCGGGCTGCGAGGCCTATTCGACAGCGTCGATCTTCGTCCGCTGATCGACTGGCGCAGGAGCATCGAGCTCCGCAGCGTTTGCCGGCCGGTTGTCGTTCATCGGCTTCACCTCGGCGGCGGTGCTATATACCGAGAAGATCCCGCCGGCGAGCACTCCGCCGCGACTTGAGCGGACAAGCAAACATTCCTTGATGCTGATGGTCATTGGCCTCACTCCCCGCGGCCTTAAATCCTTCAAGGCTGGACCACCTCCCAACGGTTGCAACAGACATTTCTTGCCTAAAGCAGCTATGCACAGTTTCTTCCAATACTTATCCACAAGACCCGCTCGTTTAGTACTCTCTTCGGCAATCGGGGATCCTGCGGTCGGCGCAAGGCTGAGCGCCGCTTCTGCTATTGTCTGACCTCTCTGTAAGGAGACTGCGGGTTGCCATTACCGCCTGGATTTTCAAGCCCAGATTTCGATTCTGCATGCAAGGAGCTGCGCAGCGTCGTCGGTGACGATCACGTGGTGACGACCGGGGATCGGCTGTCGGGCTATTTCGATCCTTATTCGCCCGGCTTGGCCGATGATTACGCCCCGTCAGGCGCCGTCCTCCCGGCAAGCGTGGATGAAGTGAGAGGCGTGCTAGGCGTTGCCAATCGCTATCGCCTTCCTCTGTGGACCGTCTCGCTCGGCCGCAACTATGCCTATGGCGGTGCTGCTCCCTGCCTCAAGGGGTCGATGGTCCTCGATCTCAGCCGCATGCGGGCCATCGAGGTCAATGCCGAGCTGGCCTACGCCCTTGTCGAGCCCGGCGTCACCTATCTCGATCTCTACAAATTCATCAGGGACAAGAACTACCCGTTGTGGATCGACTGTCCCGATCCAGGCTGGGGGAGTGTGCTCGGGAACACCCTCGAGCACGGTATCGGCTACACGCCCTATGGCGATCACGCCGGCCATCAATGCGGCATGGAAGTCGTGCTTGCCGAGGGCGAAATCGTGCGCACCGGGCTCGGCGCCATGAGCGACAATCCAGCCTGGCCTCTCTACAAATACGCCTTCGGCCCCACGCTCGACGGGCTCTTCATGCAATCGAATTTCGGCGTGGTCACCCGGATCGGCATCTGGCTGATGCCTGAGCCTGAAACCTTTTCGGTGATGGAAATGATGTTCCGGCGTGAGGAGGACATAGCGCCGATGATCGACGCGCTGAGGGTGCTCCGGCTCGACGGCATCGTTCCGACCGCGACCATCGCCAACTGGATGCGCATCGCCGCCGGCAATACCACGCGCGCCGAATGGTACGACGGCAAAGGCCCGTTGCCACAAAGCGCCATCGACAGGCTGACCAAGGAGATGGGGATCGGCTATTGGGGCATGCGTTTCGGCCTCTACGGACGGGAGAAAATCCTGGCTGAGCAGGGCAAAGCGGTGGAGGGGGCATTCTCCCGCATCGAAGGCGTGGAGTTGGGCGTCGCCACCTACCGGCGCGGGGCGGTGATCCCGCCCGAGCATGCAACGCTTGCCGGCATTCCGAGCGTCGACCTGATGCCGCTCAACTGGCTGGGCGGCGCCGGCGCCCATATCGAGTGCCCACTCGTAGTGCCGATGCGGGGTGCTGACTTTCTCGATCTCTATCGGCGGCGCACCGCGCTGTTCAACGCCGAAGGCTTCGATCACTATTGCGGCCTGACCAGCACGAGCCCGCGCTCCTTCATCAACACCGGCTCAATCATTTTCGACCGCAACGATTCGGAGCAATGCGCTCGCGCTCGCGCACTCGGCAAGACCCTGATCGAGGACGCGCATAAGCGGCAGCTTTCCGGCTACCGCGCCCATATTTCCGAGATGGATTTCGTCGCCGCGCAATTCGACTTCAACGACCACGCCGCCATGCGTCTTTATGAGCGGCTGAAAGATACCCTCGATCCTGGCGGCATACTCTCGCCGGGAAAACAGGGAATCTGGCCAAAGGATTTGCGCCAGGCGAAGAACGAGAAGGCCGGCAAGCCGTGACGCTGCCACTCGCCATGGATCGCAGGGATGTGCTGAAGCTCGTCGGCGCGACTTCTATCTCGCTTCTTGCCCCGGCCGGCACGGCGCCGGTCGCCGCTGTGCGGAGCGAAGCCGCTTCTTCGACGATCGTCCTCGCCGATCACCGCTACGCCGAGAGCGTGATCTTTGCCGCGAGCCTCGAGCGGCACGGCGCCAATGTCGTGCCCCTTGCCACCGACCGCGCTAAAGCTTGGTCCGATGCCGTCGAGCCACAGCTGCACGTCGGCCTTCGCTCTCTCGCCGGGCTCACACTTGAATCGGATCTGTTCGTGATGGAGCGCCTCGCCGCACATTCTGGCGCGCGCCAATGCTATGTCGGCTTGCACGATTGGCGATGCCGTCAGGGCTCGGCCCATCGACTATCCGCGACGATCGATCTCGACCCGATCGCAACGGCACTCGTCGATGGCAAGAAGCGTTGGGCGGAAAGTCTTGGCGAAGCGCTTGGTCAAACGACGATGGAAAGCCGGACGGAGAGGAAGCTCGCTCTCAATTGCCCGATGACCGTGGGCAGAGGCCCGCGTTTCTTTGTCTCCTGGCTGATACGTTGGACGGCTTAGCCTGGGAAAGGCATTGGCTAGTGCGCCCAGCGGCGTGCCTGTTGCGAGGCGACGATCATGCCAGTCTGCGCGTCTTCCGGCAGGAGCTTGGCAATCACGCCCATGGCCAGCTCGATCGAGATCTCGCTGCCTCCGCATTCCTTAAGTTGGTCGCGCAGCCACCCGTAGATCTCCTCATCGCCGGCCTTCAGACCGGCGGCGATCTCCTCGAACATCTGCGTCAAAGATCCAGTTGCCATCGCCCCCCTCCAGTGTGCCCCGCCCTCAGGAGCACATGGCCCAAGTCGCCAACCTCCTCTACGAACCCGCCACTGCGACTCAGTATGATAACGGGGAATGCTGCAACTGCGAAGCGTTCTTGCAGCAACAGTGGGCGACCAAATAACGCTGCTTTAATAGGTTTCGCGACCGGTGCCGACAAAAGACAGTGGCGTCTTTGCCACAGCTCCCACAGAGTCGCCGCCGGGAAGCTCGGCGATTGCACCGCCGCCATAGGGTGTTGGCTGGCAGAGATGGCGGCCGTTTCGCGCATTGGTGCGGAGCAGATCAAGGTGCAAGTGGTTCGAGTGATAGGGGTCGCTGCCCGGACCGAGCACGGTGTAGAACTCGGCACAGGCGCCGGCGAAGGCAGCCTGCAGGAAAGCCCGTTCCGCCGGACCCCCCCGCCACCAATCCCGCACCACGCTGATCTCGCGCCCGTCGGCGAGCCGGAAAGCTGCGACGTCGAGCGCGTTGCCGAAGGCGTGCTCCGACATGGCCACGCCGTAATTGTTGCGGGTGCGGCAGCCATAGGAGGCGATCTCGCGGATTTCGACCACGCGGCTGCGGAAATAGGCCGCCGCCGCGGGCTGCACGGAACGCACCAGCCAGCGATCGACCGAAGCGGTCATCGGGCAACCGATGACGGCGGGCGGCGTTACCGCGACTCGGCCATTGAGCGCGGCGCTCACCTTGAAGGGATGCTCGAGCCCGCAAGAGCCTCGTCCACCCACCGGCGACATCGGCTGCACGAAGGCAGAGGGCCTCACTTCGCCGCTCCCGAGGCAGGCCGCCTCGACCTCCCCCCGCCAGGCCGCGCGCGGCTCTGAATAGGGATTGGAGGCGCAACCGGCGACGCCTGAGACGATCGCCAGACTGGCGATGAGATACCCAACCCTGACCCCCATGCGCCTTAAAATGCGGGACGCGCATGAACAATCCTTCAATGCAGGGGGAGCCGCGCTCAGGTCAGGAGGAGCAAAAGGCCCATGGCGATCAGCGCCGCGGCCCAGATGAGATCGAGATTGACCCATCCGCGGCGGAGAAAACTGAGGCCGACAAAGTCATAGACAACGACCGCGACGATGCCGGTCACGGCCAGCATGGCGATTGTATGGACGGCGACGGCGAGCGCTGCGATCCAGATCGAGCCTGCCACCGGCATTGCGTGCATGTGCTCTGCGTGTTGCGCGTGTTCCTCCAGTGGCATCAGGGCTGGGATCAGCATCAGGCCCGCGCCGTGCGCGCTCGCGATCAGAAACGACCAGACGCCAAGGCCGACATACCCGGTGCGAAGCCCGATGCGCACTCGGTGGCGATGCCCGGAAACTAGATAAAAAGCGCCCCAGCCGATCAGCAGGCAGCCGGTGAGGATGCGGAGCGCACGCGCGTCAATCGCCTGGCCTAAGCCCACAACCAAATAGACGACGGCGGCGATCGCGAGGGCATGGCCGAGCGCGATCGGCGCGAGCGAGAGGAGAACCACCCTGCGGCTCTGGCGATAGAGCCCGAGCGCCACGGCAAACAGCCACCCCATGGCGGGGTTAAGCCCATGAAAGGCGCCGAGCCCCGCCAAGACGAGCCACGACCAGAGCGGGGTCAAGGGGCGCCTGCTGGCAGCAACCTCAAACGGCGCTTTCGATCATGGGTAGCAATAGGAATCCGACGATGAGTCTCCGCCTTCAAGCCGGATCTGGTGCGGCCTGTGGCTCTTCGGCCATTCGACGAAGAACTTGGGGTCGAACGCAATACCGCCGCCGGGATCGACATCGAGCTTCACCATCCAGCCGTCGATGCCCTCCGGGTAGAACTGTGGGTCGACCGCGCCATAAAGCGAGTTGGTGAAATATACACGTTTGCCGTCTCGGCTGATCTCCACCATCTGCGGTCCGCCGTTGAGATGGCCATTCGCTGCCGGATGTGTGGCACGCGAGACGATTCCGCCGATCCTGACCTTTCCAACGAGCCGAGGAGCGAAGGGGTCGGAGACGTCATATTGCAGGAGGTCGCCGGTTCCCCAGCAGCACACGTAGAGGAACCGGTCGTCCACCGAGAGATCGATGTCGGTGACGAGCGGCGGAACCGCTTTGAAGCCTTTCAAGAGCGGCGGCAGCAGGTCTGGATCGGCGGCCTCGGCCGGAATCTCGATGACTTTTTTTACCGCCCATTTGTCCCCGTCCCGATACCAGGTCCAGATCGAAGCCGAGAGGTCCTTGAGGCTGACCACGGCGTTGACGAAGCCGTAGGCCTTGGTCGGATCGTGCGCCGGCCTGAGCTCGAACACGAGCTGGTACTCAGGCCCGAAATCGATCTCCTGCAAATGCTTGCGCTTGTGCAGATCCCAGAAATGCAGGCGGTGCCCGTAATTTGCCCCGAGCAGAATCTCCGGCACGAGGCCGTTCTCCACCGTGTTCGGCGTGCCCCACTCGCTCGTCACCACCGTGTCGTAGCCGAGATGCCACCACATATCGTAAGCGAGCCGCTGCGGACCCCGCTCAACTTCCCAGCGGCCGAGCACCTCGAAGGTCTCGTGATCGATGAGAAACACCCCGCCGGGGCCGTCTCCCGTGGCGTTGCCGAGCGCCGAGACGTAAATGCCGTCAGGCCCGCAATGCACCGTATGGGGCCGGCTGTAGCCCGTCGTCTCGATGAGCTCTTCAGGCTCGATGATCTTGTGGAATTTTGGATCGCGCGGATCAGGCTTGGTGTCGATGACGTAGACGCGCGAGGAGCGAAGGCCCGGCACGATCAGATAGCGCCGCTCGACATGCGGGTGTGGCGCGTTCGGGCAAAGGCAGGAGCTGCAGGCGTTCCAGCCGAAATGGTGCAGCTCGTCGCCTGGC
>DATFVP010000217.1:0-3278 GCA_035260285.1 Methyloceanibacter sp. | reverse complement strand
CTTGCCAATCCCCGCCGTTCAGATTTTCTTAATGTGGTTTCCACATTGCGTTCATGTGCGGATCATGCGGCTCGCGACCTGGCTTTCTATATCTAGTCTGTGGATTTGCGCGCTCTGTGCCCGAGGGCTTAAGCTGAGCTGCGCGATTTCCAAGGAGGACTACCCGGAGACTTCGTCTAAACTGGGTAGCTAGAGGTAACGCCATGACCAAGATCATGAGCCCCGAGGAACTGGAGCAGGAGCTTCGCGCCATCGGCGCCGAGCGCTATCACGACAAGCATCCGTTCCATAAGCTGCTTCACGGCGGCAAGCTGAACAAAGGCCAGGTCCAGGCCTGGGCGCTCAACCGCTACTGCTACCAGTCGGCCGTGCCGCGCAAGGACGCGGCCCTGATGAGCCGATGCCACGACCGTCAGCTCAGGCGCGATTGGATCCACCGCATCATGGACCATGACGGCTTTGGCGAGGAGGAAGGCGGCATCGAACGCTGGCTCGTCCTCACCGACGGGCTCGGGCTCGACCGGGACTACGTCGTCTCCATGAAAGGCGCCCTCCCCGAGACCCGTTTCGCGGTTGAGGCTTACGTCAATTTCGTGCGCGAGAAGACCTTGGTCGAGGCGGTCGCCTCCTCGCTCACCGAGCTGTTCGCGCCCAAGATTCACAAGGAGCGCATCTCGGGCATGCTCGAGAATTACGATTTCATCAGCGACAAAGTCATGGCCTATTTCAAGCGCCGTCTGGCTCAGGCGCCGGACGATGCCCAATTCGCGCTGGACTATGTCAAGCGCAACGCGCGCACGCCTGAAGCGCAGGCCGCGACTCTCGATGCGCTGCGATTCAAATGCAACGTGTTGTGGGCGCAGCTCGATGCGCTTCACTATGCCTATGTCGAGCCCGGGCTGGTTCCGCCCGGCGCTTTCGTTCCGGGCAAATCATGAGCGAAACGGCGTCCCCTACTCGCCTCATTGTCGGACGGGAGACGCGGCCGCATTTGCCGACTTATCTGAAGCTCCGGCACGACGCGGCGCGGGACCGCTGGATTTTGCTGGCGCCCGAGCGGGTGCTGACGCCCGATCAAACCGCCGTCGCCGTGCTCAAGCTCTGCGATGGCAACAGGACCGTGGACGAGATCGTGGCAGTCCTCGCCAAGGAGTATTCGGCCCCTGCGGAGGTGATCCGCACCGACGTGCTCGACTTGCTCCAAGGCCTGGCTGACAAGGGATACATAAAGGGATGAGCGAAGAGCTTAAGGGCAACGGACATTGCGAAACGCTGATTGTGGATGACGAGCCGACCGAAGGCGTGAGCGGCAGCGCCTCGGCGGCGCTGTGCGCCTGCGCGCCGGTCGGGCTCCTCGCCGAGCTCACCCATCGCTGCCCGCTGCAATGTTCCTATTGCTCCAATCCTATCGAGCTCGAGCGCGTCAACAAGGAACTCTCGACCGAGATGTGGTGCTCGGTGATGCGTCAAGCCGGCGAGATGGGCATCCTCCAGGTGCATCTGTCGGGCGGCGAGCCAACCGCGCGCAAGGACCTGGAAGAGATCGTCTCGGCGGCGTCTGAAGCCGGCCTCTACAGCAACCTCATCACCGCCGCCGTCACCCTCAATCGCCCCCGCCTCGAGGACCTGGCCAAACGCGGGCTCGATCACGTCCAGATCTCGTTCCAGGACGTCGATGCCGAGAACGCTGAGCGCATCGGTGCCTATCCCGGGGCCACGCAGAAGAAGCTCGACGTCGCCCGCTGGGTCACTGAACTCGGACTGCCGCTGACCATCAACGCTCCGATCCACCGCCACAACATCCACAATGTCGGCCGCTATATCGAGCTTGCGATCAAGCTTGGCGCCCAGCGGCTCGAAATCGCGCATGTGCAGTATTACGGTTGGGCCTATCTCAATCGCGCCGCGCTGATCCCGACCTACGAGGAGACGGTGAAGTCGATCGAGTTCGTCGAGCGCGAACGCGAGCGACTGAAAGGCGTGCTCACCATCGACATGGTCGTGCCTGACTACTACGCTAAGCGGCCGAAGCCCTGCATGGGCGGCTGGGGCAAGGGCTTCATGAACATCACGCCCGCCGGCAAGGTGTTGCCCTGCCATGCCGCCGAAACGATCAAGACGCTACGCTTCGACAACGTGCAGGATCGCCCGCTGCTCGACATCTGGCTCAACTCCGAGGCATTCAACGCCTTCCGCGGCACCGATTGGATGAAGGAGCCGTGCCGTTCTTGCGCCTTCAGGGGGGTCGATTTCGGCGGCTGTCGCTGCCAGGCCATGGCCATTACCGGCGATGCCCGCAACACCGACCCGGCCTGCGCGCTCTCGCCCTATCACGGCGAGATGGTGCGGCTTGCGCGCGCGGAAGCCTCGCGGCCGCCGGCGCCCTTCATCGATCGCAACCCGCGCAACGCGGCCGAAGCGGTCAAGGCTGAGCGTCCGCTCGTGCCCGCGGTATAGTCGGTACCTCCAAATTCAATTTTCTTGAGTTTGCCGCTGCCGCGTCAAGCCGCGAGCGCCGCATCGGCAGGCCGCGTCGCGCCGCCCTCGCCGCCGCCCAAGACGCGATAAGCATGGGTGAGGGCAAGCAAAGAGACCGGCGCCGATACGAAAATACCGACAAAAAGAGCGAGGAGACCGGCCAGATTGATAAGCACTAGCAGCATGGAAAGCCCGAACAGGCTCCACTTGTATCCGCGCGTGATGCGATGGCTCTCCTTCAGGGCTTGGATCGGACCGAGCCCGCGGTCGATGACGAGAAAGCCCGAAAAGAGAAGCGTGAGCGCGAGGATCACGCCGAGCACGACGAGCAGCGGAATACCGATCGCGAGACCGGCCTCGAGGCCGAGGGCGGCAACAAGAGCGAAGCCGAGCAGGACGCCGGCCAGGATCATGAGTGAAAAGAGAATCGTCAGGCCGAGATATTTCCAGAACGGGTGCGGATGCCAAAGCGCGGAAAACTCGACCGTATCGGGCGTGTCGTGTGCGGCGAGCGCAAAGGCCGTAACACCCATGCTGATAAGCGTGCTGAGTGCGAGAGAGACTATCCCCCCGAGCAATGCGTGATCCGCCTCAGCTCCGCCGAATGGCGCGTCGATCAAGCGGCTTAAACCCTCGACAACGGACTGGGCAATTAGAATGAGCACAAACGCCCCGGCAAAGAACCAGGGGCGCTTCTTGAAAGTCTCCCAGCCGAAGCGGACGGCAGAACTTGGAGAGAATCCCATCGGTGGCAGGATAGCACGCGGCAACCCGAAGTTAACAGGCAGCCTCAACATCCC
>DATFVP010000216.1:0-7984 GCA_035260285.1 Methyloceanibacter sp. | reverse complement strand
GCGCCTTGCCCTTCCGCCAGGATTTCAACTCGGCCTTGGCCATCTCGCCGAAGCGCCGCAACAGGCGGCGCGCCTGCCGGCGGTAGGCGTAGTAATTTGCCTCAAGCCGATGCCGCTCGCTTTGCACATAGGGGGCCTGCGCCGAGTGGTCGTGCCCCCGCGCCTTGAGCGAACGGAACCAATCGGCACGTTCATGGCCCTCCGCCGCGGCGACGAGGAAGCTCGCCACGAGCTTCGCCTGGTCCTCGGCGAGGCGCCAGATGCTGCCATTGGCTTGGATGAGCCCGATGGCGAAGAGATCGTCGAGCTCAGGATGGAAGACGTTGAAATAGAGGCGCAGACGCCCATCGGCATCGAAAATCAGATTGTTGTCGATGAGCGGAAGAGCGATTTGGTAACCCGTGGCATAGACGAGAAGATCGGCCTCGACTTGCGTGCCGTCGGCAAAGCGGATCATGCGGCCCTTGAGCTCGGTGGTCTCAGGCTTGATGCCAATGCGGCCGTGGGCGGCGAGCTGCGGCAGCACCGTATTCATTGTGGGGTGAGTGTCCATGATGCGATGCTCAGGCTCAGGCAGGCCGTAACGGGCATTGGAGCCGACCATGAGCTTGTGCCAGATCGTGTAGATGCGGTTCCGAAGCCCGCGCGGCATCGGCATCTTCTCGCAGAAATTGACGATGCCGTCGGTCGGGCGCCCCAGCATGAATTTTGGAACGAAGTAGGTGCCGCGGCGCATGCTTTGATACACGGCGCGCGCCACGCTCGTGGCATCGACGACGATGTCGCAGGCCGAATTGCCGGCGCCAACCACCACGACGCGCTTGTCGACGAGCTGCTTGACGCTGCGATAGTCCCGCGAATGCATGACTTCGCCGGTGAAGTTGCCGGGGATCTTGGGAAAGCGGGGGACGTCGTGATGGCCGGTCGCGATCACCAGCGCCCGGTAGAGGCGGGGCCGCGTCTTTCCGGCGACGTACACAAGCCACCCGTCATCGGTCCGCTCGAGGCGCTCGACGGTGGTGTTGAACTGGATCCGGTCGAGGATGCCGAAATTCTGGGCGTAGTCACGCAAGTAGGCGAGAGCTTCCCTATGCGAGGGGTAGGTCGGATACTCCTCAGGCATCGGGTAATCTTCGAACCCCGTGTATTTACGGGATGAGACGAGATAGGTGGTGTCGTAGACGACGCCGGTACCGGTCGTCTCGTTCCAAAGTCCTCCGATGTCGTCCTCCCGCTCGAGGCAGTCAAACGGGATACCCCGCTCGGCGAAGGTCTTGGCGGCCGCCAATCCAGACGATCCCGCGCCGATAATGCAGACTTTGTCGGTTTCGTTTTTGGTGTCGGTCGATTGCATGTCCATCGATGCGGAATCCTGTCTTGCCTCGATTTCTTGGTCAAAGGCCTACTAAACGGCCAGGGTGCCGCGAGGGTAATCCACTACTAATCCACTGTGGGAACTCGGGCACATATAATGGCTTTCATGCGTTGTACTCGTAATAAGCTTTGGACGTGGTCGATCATGAGTTTAGATTCTTTAGGAAAACGACTCAGTGCGGCGGGGGGCCCCACTATGCGTCGTCTTGTCCTGATCTCGGCAGCTATCCTCAGTATCGGGCTGTTTTGCGGCAACGCCTCGGCCCGCCAGCTCTGGCTTCCCACCATCGACAATCCGTTTTGCGCGATCACGACCTACCTTTTGCCGGAGTTGCCGGAGCAGGCGATGTCCACGATCGACGAAAACGGCCAGCCGATTATCGTCGTCAGCGCCATGACCATGGCCGAATCCATGGCCTATGGCCGCTTCCTTATGGCGCACGAGTGCAGCCATCATACGCTCGGCCATGTTGCCGCCTACCATCGTGAACTCGGCCACCTCGGGCCGCAGCCCTTTTTCTACATCGCCCCCCAGTTGAAGCACATGGAGCTCGATGCGGATTGCAATGCCGTAAAGATGCTTAAGCTCAAAAACGAGCCCGAGACCATCGAAGCGGCTCGGCAGATGATGTTGAAATTCGGCGGCAAGCCTACCGGAGCCTACTATCCGACCGGCGCCGAACGGGCCGACAACATCGCCAAGTGCGCCGCCCAATATTAGGCGGCTTTTCCAAGATCCCCGCCGTCGATCCTCTGCGGCCTTGACCCAGGGCAGGTTTCCGCCGGGGCGCGGGAGGACTGGAAACCTCGCCTCTCGCATATGATATGCTGACGGTCCCTGTGCCCCGTGAGCCAAATGAACATATCTAACCTGACGAGCAGTCGAGCCGCACGTTGGCTCGCACTCCACTGCTCAAGAGCGCTGGCGACGGTTTTGATGGCCCTCCTCGCTGGCGCCGTCACGGTGACCGCAAGAGCGGCTTCCACCGATGGCACGCTTCGCGTCTGCGCCGATCCGCAAAACATGCCGTTCTCCAACGAGAAGGGTGAGGGGTTCGAAAACAAGCTCGTTGACCTCATCGCCGACAAGCTCGATCTGCACGTCGTCTATTCTTGGCTGCCCCAAGTCGTCGGCCACGTCGCCACGCTGCCGGACGACACCGATTGCGACATCCTCATGGGCTATGCCCAAGGCACCGGGCTAATCGAGGATACCAATCCATACTACCGGACTTCCTACGTGCTGCTTTACCGGCAGAACGATAAGAGCCTCGCAGGCGTCGAAAGCCTTGCCGATGAGCGTCTCAAGAAAAAGACAATCGGCATCATCGCCCGAACACCGCCGGTCAGCATCATGGCGATCAACGGACTGATGTCGAATGCCCGGTCCTTTGAGGTCATGGGCGACCGCAGCCCGAGCGATGCCGCAGCGGTGGTTATCACGGCAATCGCCTCCGGCGAAATCGATGCCGGTATTTTGTGGGGGCCGCTCGGCGGTTATTACGCGCAAACCGCCAAGGTGCCGCTCGCTCTCGTTCCCCTGGTGAAGGAGAAGGCGGGCCCCGCCACGATCTACGGCATCACCATGGGCGTGCGCCCCAACGAGCCTGAGTGGAAGCACAAGCTGAACAAGCTGATCGCCGCGAATCAGGCTGACATCAACGCAATGCTCAGCGAATACAACGTGCCGCTGCTCGACGAGAACGGCAACCTGATCAAGACATCGACGGCCGAGCGCTAGGCCCTACATCTTGCAGGTGCTCTCCGGCTGGTCGATGCCGAGCGTGTCCATTTCGATATCGGGGTGGCTCGCGTGTGGAAAACCCCGCTGCGGCGACATGGAGACAGGTACTTTGTCGGTGGCGATAAGGATTGGCTGGCGGAACTGACCGTCCCAAGGACGGTATTGCTGCTTGATGCCCTTAAACGGTGCGAGCTGAAGCTCGCTGCCGTGCACGAAAGCGGCAACCTTGGCAAAGGGCTCGCCATGGTTCCGGGTCACGGCCTCGCCCACCGTCCTTGCCGCAACGTAGCCCTGATAATCGATCGGCAAGATCAGGCGATTGAAGTCCTTTTCGAAGTGGTTGTTCATCTGCGTCGCGCCCCACTTCTCGTGGCCCGGGCTCCAGGTGGTGGCGACGAGGCCGGTCGTGCCCGCGACAGGGCGAGGCTTGCCGCCGCCGCGGTAGGGCATATACGGACCGAACAGCTGGTCTTCGTCGGCGACGATGATGACGTCGTAGTTGGGGTCGGCGGCGAAGGTGGCATCGACGCTCGCCTGCTTGCCGGGAGGGATGACGCCGACATCGTCGCGTCTGCCGCCCGAGACGTCCTTGTACTCGCGTTGATCGACGATCGTGGCGCCGAATCGCCCGGCGGCGCGCCTGATTGCGTCGGCATACGCGAGATCGCCCGGCGTCGACCCGTGCACCAAGAGCCAGTTCGTCCATTTCTTGATCACGAGATATTGAGCGAGCGCATCGGCCAGCATGTAGCGGTCCGGCACGACATGCATGACATTGGCGCGGCAATTCTCCTGCCTAAGCGACACATCGGTGGCGCGGATGTTGAAGAGGAGAATGTCCTTGCCTTTGGCCCAGTCGGATAGCTTAAGCAGCGTGTCGGCCGAAGCGTCCACGATGATGTAGTGGTGGCCGGTGTCGTAGAGTTTCTGCATGGCGCCGAGAGCGGCGTCGGGGGAGGCTACGGACCTCACATCGAGCGAGTAGAGGTCGCCGGTGAATTGTCCGCCAGCATTGTTTTCTTGAATGGCGAGCTTGGCCCCGGCAATGCCGGCATCGTCGGGTTCGTTGTCCATGCGCGAAGCGGGCCGCGGACTATCTGGAATCTCGCGAAGATAGCCGACCGAAACCGGCGTCATTGCCGGCGATTCCGGCACCTGCACCTGGACACCGTCGGGCTTAGCCGCCTCTGGGGCTGCTGCCGGGGCTGGCGCCTCCGCGGCAGGCTGCTCTTCGGCTGCGATCGTCTCCCCATGCCACGGGGTCATGACGCCGGCGGCGAGGATTAGGCACAGGGTGAGGTTTAAGGATATTCGCCGTGGGCGGGCGAGGGGAGGGAGATGCATGATGGACCGACCGACGCCTTCAAAGGATGCCGGGCTCCTTGGAACGGACCCGGAACGAGCTTCCGCCGCCGCTTGAACCGGTCGAGCGACCAGTCATGGTAGCGACAACAAAATGGGCATTGCAAGGTGGAAACCTGGGCAGGAAGATTTTGGCAACCCTCGGGCCAAACCAAAATGTCTGCCCCGCGTCCACAAGCGCGCCGCCCGGAAAACCGAGCCGCCGGTCATGACATGCAGGCTGGCGGCAGCTTATTCAGCCGGTACCAAGGGGCGCGGTTCGGGCTTTGCCGCGCTCGGCGCGTTGCGCGGGTTGCGATAGACAAAGGATGGCGGCTCTTTTGCCGCCTCGGCTCGGGCGAGCGCCACCATCTCGCCGTGATAGGGCGAGAGCGCGCAAGCCGGATCGGTGTTGCGAGCATCGCCGGTGATGGCCATGGCCTGGCAGCGGCATCCGCCCCAGTCGATCTCGCGGAACGCGCAAGAGCGGCAAGGCTCCTTCATCCATTCCGTGCCGCGGAAGGCATTGAAGGCATCGGAATTGAGCCAGATGTCGAGCAGCTTCCGGTCCTTCACATTGTCGAAGCTGAGATGTTTGATGGTCTCGGCGGCGTGGCACGGGAGGACCTTGCCGGCCGGTGTGATGTTCATGAAGCCCTTGCCCCAACCGCCCATGCAGGGCTTCGGGCGCTTGGCGTAGTAATCCGGCACCACCATGTCGATGGTGAGCACGCCTTTGAGGCGCTCACGCTCGCGCTCGACGAACTCGATCGACTCAATGGTCTGCTCATAGGTCGGGATCAGCGCGGCGCGGTTGAGGTAAGCCCAGCCGTAATATTGGACATGCGCGACTTCGAGCCGCTGGGCGCCGAGCTTGAGCGCAAGCTCGATGTAGCGGGGCACGTTGTGAATGTTCTGCCGGTGGATCGGCGCGTTGATGGTTAGCGGCAGTCCGAGCTCCGTCACCCAACGAGCGACGTCGAGCTTCTTCTGGGTGGCACCTGGATAGGCGCCGATGCGCTCTGCGTTCTCCGCATCGACGTCCTGGAAGGAGATCTGCACGTGATCGAGGCCACGCTTGACCAGCTCCTCGAGCCGCGGGCGGGTGAGGGTGACCGCGGCGGTGATCAGATTGGTGTAAAGGCCGGACTTTGAGGCAGCCGAAACGATGTCCTCGAGGTCCTTGCGCGCCGTTGGTTCGCCTCCGGAGAGGTGCACCTGCAAGATGCCCATGGCTCCGGCCTGTTCCATCACCGACACCCATTCGGCGGTGGTGAGCTCCTGGTTGACGCGCTCAAGCTCGAGCGGGTTCGAGCAATAGGAGCATTGCAACGGACAGCGATGGGTAAGCTCGGCGAGCAGCCCCACGGGGGCGCGGGCGCACAGCGCAGGCGACGCGCCGCTCACTCCGGCAGTCGGCTCGTCGTCGACGACCAGCGTCTCGAAATGTCCGTTCGTCTTAGTCGGGCTCATGCCTTTATATACCCCTTGTCCGCCAGCCCTTGCAGCAGCTCGAGCACATCCTTGCGGATCACTTCGACCGGTGCGGCATAGTCCTTGGCCAGCGCCTCGGTTATTTCCTCCACGCTTCTCTTGCCGTCGCAGAGCTTGAGCACTGCGACGGCGGTCTCGTCAGGCGTCAGAATCCGCTCCGGCGCCAGTAACACCCACCGGCCCCGCCCCGCATCATGTCGGAGCTTGAGATAGGCCGGCAAATAAGGCCTCGCCTCCTGGGTTACAATCAGGCGTCCAGGGGATGTGCCTTCGGCCATCACGCTTTTTCCGGCACGAAGGCACCCGGTGGAATCATCCCCGGGTCGTAATAAGCGAAATAAAGCGCATCGAGCTGCGACCACAGCACGTTGCATTTGAATCTCAGAGCGTCGAGCGCCGCGCTTTGCGCCTCTGGCGTACGGGCGTTCCGCTTCACGTAGTCGAGGGCGTAGTCGGCGTCGCGCGGCGCCTGTGTCAGCCGGCGCTTGAAATACTGCATCACGTCGTCGCTGATGAAATCGTAGTTTTCCAGCATGCCCGAGATGCGCTCCTTGTGGATCTTCGGCGCAAACAGTTCGGTCAGTGACGAGGCCACCGCCTCGACCAGGGTCTTCTCGCGTACAAAATTGACATAGGCCTCGACGGCGAAACGGGTCGCCGGCAGTGCGCCTTTCATCGAGACGACATAGTCGCGGTCGAGCCCAAGCCCGTCGGTCAAGACCAGCCAGCGCTCGATACCGCCTTCCTCCTCGCCATAGCCGTCATGATCGAGAATGCGGTGAACCCAGTCGCGGCGGATCTCCCGGTCCTGGCAACGGCTAATCAGCGCGGCGTCCTTGCGCGGCACCGCAGACTGGTAGCAATAGCGGTTGAGTGCCCAGGCCTGGACCTGGCCCTTGTTCAGCTCGCCGCCATGCAGAAGCTTATGAAAGGGGTGCTTGTCGTGATAGCGCTCAGCGCCAATGGCGCGGAGCTCCTGCTCAAGTTCCTCGGGACTCATAATCTTGGTCACGGCCTGATCCTCACTTTTCACCACCCACCGACACCATGGCCGGATTGGCCCGCATCAACATCGACCTTTCGTGGGATCATGACGACGAGCTGCCGCGGTGTCTTTCATGGCCGTTGTTCGACCCCATTTTAGCATGGGGTGTCTGGATGAGAGGCGCATGACGCGTGGATGAAATCTGCCTGGATACCAGATTAAGAAAATCTGAACGGGAAACTTCGCCAAACCCTTGCCGCGACCAAGAGTGTGCCACGCAATCCGAAAAAGCGAAACGGCGACCCCGTTGTCCGCCGGATCGCCGTTCCGATTTCCGAGGATGAGTAGGGACGGACTAAACGCGATCCAGCTCAGCCGGCAGGTAGCTTGTTACTTCCATGCCGGACTCCGTCTCCTCAACCATCGGCTTGTGCCACTCACGCATTATTGGCTCTCCTCATTTGCGAGTTTCAGGCTCAAGCGTCTGAACCGGCGAGACCATAATTTTAAGCAAACGGTTGGTCCGCCGGATCCTGCCCTTCTATTTGGTCGCCGCCGGTGATAATTTCAAATCGTATTTCCTGACGTTGCATCATAAGCTTCCCTTATCTTTGAAATAAGCGGCACTTATCGCCATGATTACCGTGCGGCAACTGCGCTACCTCGATGCTGTTCGGCGAAGCTGCTGAAGCCTGCGCGGTCAGCCAACCTGCGCTCAGCATGCAGATCAGGGAGCTCGAGGACGTGCTCGAAGTCAGTCTCGTCGAGCGGCGGAAGTCCGGGGTCGAGCTGACCGAGCAGGGTGAGGAAATCGCCCGGCGCGGGCGCACCATCCTCGCCTCGGTGATTGCGGCTTAAGGCGAAGGGGTGGCCGGCGTGCTGCCAGTGGTCTGCGGCTCGCCGTTGGTGAGGCGGAAGGAGTTGCGGAAGCGTTCGGCGTCATCGCTCGTGGCGTGGCCCCTTGGACCTGCGGAGACCAGCATGAAGATGCGGTCACCGGCCGGCACGATGCTCACCAGATGATTGACCTTCCCCTTGCCGTCGTC
>DATFVP010000215.1:0-8627 GCA_035260285.1 Methyloceanibacter sp. | reverse complement strand
ACCGACGGGAACGTCTTCGACGCGCCATTCATCCACAGTCCCGCGATCCGCTCCTGGCGCCGGACGACGATGGGCCGGTTTGGCCCGCGGACGACCATGATGACGTCGTAGGGACCTTCGTCCAGGGAGGGTGCGCGGGTGAAGTCGATGGAGCCGAACAGCACGATCTCGATGCCGGTGAAGTTCGACTCGATCGAGATCTCCCGCGTGGAGACGTCTGACTGGACTTGCTCGGCTCTTTGCGGCTCAGCCGCCACGGCCGGCCGCCCCGCCAGGAGTGCGATCGTGAGAGGAATGAGCAGGAGTACGGACCGCATGGTCTATGCCCCCGCCACGATTGGCCCAAGGCTGTAAAGCTCCTCAGGCTGCACCAGGAGGCCGATCAGCAAGCGCAGAGCCACGGCAAGCACCATGACGGCAAGCAAAAGTCTCAGCTGTTCTCCCTTCAATCTCTGACCGGCATCGGCGCCGAACAGTCCCCCGATCACCCCGCCGATGACGAGGAGGAGGGCGAGCATGATGTCGAGCGAGTGGTTCAACACCGCGTAGAGGATGGTGACGATTGCGGTGACGAAAATGATCTGGAACAGCGAGGTGCCGATGACCACGTTGGTCGGCATGCGCAGGAGGTAGATCATGCCAGGCACGATGATGAAGCCGCCGCCAACGCCGAGGATCGAGGCGAGCAAACCGACGATGGCCCCAAGGATCAGAGGCGGAATGGCGCTGATATAGAGACGCGAGCGCGGGAAGCGCATCTTGAAGGGCAATCCGTGGATCCAGGTGTGCTCGCCTGGCTTCCGCGCTCTCCCTGGCAGACCGGCGCGCGTCCGCCGAATGGCGCTCACGCTCTCAACCAGCATGAGCGAGCCGATGACGCCGAGGAAGGTCACGTAGACCAGCGAGATGAAGACGTCGGCATGGCCGAGCCTGCTCAGGAGTCCGACGAGGAGCACGCCAGCAATGGCGCCAATCACGCCGCCGATGATGAGCACCCAGCCCATGCGGAAGTCGATATTGCCGCGGCGCCATTGCACCAGAGCCCCCGACACCGAGGAGGCGACGATCTGATTTGCGCCGGTTGCCACGGCGATGGCCGGTGGAATGCCTGAGAACATCAGGAGCGGGGTGAGCAGGAAGCCTCCGCCCACGCCGAACATGCCCGAGAGAAAGCCGATGGCCGCGCCAAGACCCAGCATGACCAGGAGATTCACCGAGATCTCGGCGACGGGCAGATAGACCTGGAGCATTGGGCCGGAAGCGTAGATTTTCGCGCTATTTGCAAGGTGTTCGCGGGAAACGCCCCTGTCAATGCGTGAACCACCCGCCTTACCAATTTGTCATCGGACGTGGCTAAAAAATCAGGCGAAGGTCTGGTGTAAGGCGGGGCAACCGGACACCGGGCTTGGTTGCGAGCCTAGGGCTCGACGACCATCACGCTGACCCCGGGGGGCAGGCTCCGGCCGCCTGATTGGCTAAGCGATACGGATTGGACAAGGCCTTCATCGGCTCGGTCGCCGAGGTGCACCGGAGACCATGCTCCGATCCCGTTCGGACTTGGCGGTAGCGTCGGGTGCGGCGTCCGGCGCTTGGGAAGGTGCAACCTCACCCTCAGGCGACGGAATGACTTCGGTCTGGAGCGGCGTGTCTGGCAAGGGAGGCGCCTCGGCGGCGGGTGCGGGCATGCTCTGCTCTGCCGCTGGTGGAGCGGCGTCAAAATCTGGTTTCAACTTGAGCCTGGTCAGAAGCAACGCCGCGCTGATCATGAGCAGGATCGCAGCGGCCACCATGAGAAGCGAGACCTTGTGCCGCCCCGGCTCCTCGCTTGGCTTGGTCTCGGCTGTGGCTCGCACCTTTCGCTGGGGCAGGGCGTTCCGTTCCTCGGCCCGCGCCGCGGCGGCTTGCGCGGCGCGACGGGCAGCGGCAATCAGATCCTCGGTCGACTCGAAGGGAATATCCCGAATGAAGGCGGTGCGCTGACGCGGCGGCTCGCCAGCAGGCGTCTGAGCCGGTGCCACGGGCTGGCGGCTTTGAGCGACATCGACGGCGGCGGCCTCGCTTGCAGGAGGCACCGCGCAGGGCGGAGCCTCGCGCGAGGCCGTTGCCGCCGCTGTCGCCCTGTCGCGCTCCCGCTGCGTGAGCCCTTTCAAGGACTCGTGCATCGCCGTAAGCGTGTCGACGAGGCGGTCGTCGGTTGCAAGGTTGCGTTCATTCATGGCCACGATATCGCGGTGGAGCACATCGAGCCGCTCGGCAGTGCTCGGCTTGCCCAGCCCAGTTTCGCTGACGAGCCGCCCCATCTCCTGCGCTACCTTTGTCGCCGTCCGCTCGATCTGGGCCGGCGTGGCTTCGATGCGCTCGATCAGCCGTTGCAACTGGTTTTCGACCGCGCCGATGCGCGCGGCATGCTGCTCGACGCGGCCAAGCTGGAACCCCATGTCGGCAACTTGCCGCTCGATATGGTGCAGCGTCTCGAGCTTTGGCTCCTGCGCAAGGGCCGCCTCGAAGCGCGCCGAGATTTCCTCCATGCGGGCATTGAGCTTTTCGATCGCCGAGGACGGCAGCGCCTCGCCGATCGAGCGTTCGAGCCGCTGCGCCATGTCGATCAAACGGCGGTCGAAGTCGGCATCCTCGTCAATAGAGGGCGAAGGCGCGAAAGACTGGGAGGCGTAGCTCAACTCGCTCGCTGGCAATGGGGCGGGCGCCGGCTCCGGTTCGGCTCTCCCCTCGGCCGCGGCAAGAGAGGCTGACAGCGATGCGAACCAGTCCGGCTCGGCCAAGGCAAGACCGGCGGATACGGCGCGGACCTCATCAAGGGCCTTGTCCAGCCGAGGAAGCCGTTCGGCCATCTTCGGTTGCGGTTGCTCCAGCCGGCGCGCGAGGTCGCTCAGTTGACGCCGCAGCCGCTCCAGAGTCTCGGTCTCTTCGGGGGTGCCGAGGGCCTCGTTGACACTTGCGCTGTACGAGACCTGGCCGAGCCGCGCATGCAACTCGTCCAGCGCCTCTTCATAGCGGCGCTCGCTCTCCTCGATTCGCTTGATCAGCTTACGCAGCAGGCTCTCGACGCTCTCCCGGTCAAGCGCAAGGGTCTCGCTGCCGCTCGAGCTTGCGGCGCTGCTCGCTTGCCAACGTACTTCCGGAGCCATCCCGTTCCCCTGCGAAAATGGATGCCCTGTTCGATGGGCCTGAATCGTGGGTTTGCTCTTGTAGGGAGAGACGCGCCACCGAACGGTCCTCACCACGGTGACAAGTCGCGGTAAATTTTGGGTTAAGCAGCGCCCTGTTGTGGGACAATAGTCCGCGAGAATCGTGGGACTTGCCAAGCTTGCGAGGGGGGAGGACCATCGACGCTCCAGAGGAGGGGAGAGGCCATGACCACGAGACTGCTCGCCCTTGCTTTCGTCCTTCTCGCCGCCTCGCCCTGCTACGCCGGCGAGGATCAAGGCCGCTACACCATGGCCACCGTCGGCAATAGCGTCTGGCGCCTCGACAGCGCCACGGGCGCGATGTCGGTGTGCGGCCAGAAGCTCGACCATTGGGCCTGCGAGAGCGTCGACGACGACGCGCTTGCTCTCAAAGCTGAGGTCGATCGCCTCAGCCGGGAGAACCGGGAGCTCAAGGACAAGCTCGCGAAGGCGGAAGAGAAGGGAGCTGAGGGTGGCCCGCTTCCGGCCAACCCGCCGACGCAATTTCCCGGGCTTGCCCTCGACGAGATGACGAATTTCGTCAACAAAATGATCCGCAGCCTGCAGGACCTGGTGCGAGAACTGAAGCGGCAAGAGGTGGGGCAGGCGCTTTGAGCCTGAGGCGCGATCTTGCCCGCGCGGACCTCGCCTGATCGATGGCCGAGCTCAGCCAAGCGAGCCACACGTTGCGCGTGCGGACGCGCGGCAAGGGCTTCGTCGATATCACCGAGGATTTGCGCCACTGGCTGCGCGACATCTCCGCGCGCGACGGCCTGCTTACCGTGTTCGTCTGCCATACCTCGGCGTCGCTTACCATTCAGGAGAATGCCGATCCCAATGTGCGGCGCGATCTGATGACGACGCTCGAGACCCTCGCGCCAGAGGATGCTCCCTACACGCACGCCGAGGAAGGGCTCGACGACATGCCGAGCCACATCAAGTCGATGCTGACCGAGGTCAGTCTCGGAATTCCGGTGATGGGCGGGCGGATGGTTCTTGGCACCTGGCAGGGCGTCTATCTCATCGAGCACCGCGCCGCCCCGCACGAGCGCACCATCGCGCTCAGCTTTGTCGGGCAAGCCGCCGAAGCTTGAGCTCAGCGGGCAAAGCGGTTGGTGGCCGCGACCAGCTCATGCACGATGCCGGCCTCGGTCATGGCGTGACCGGCGTCAGCGACGATGTGCAGATCGGCCTCCGGCCACGCGCGGGCCAAGTCCACGGCGATCTTCGCCGGCGTCACCACGTCGTAGCGGCCGTGCACGATGACCCCTGGGATTCGCTTGAGATGGCCTGCCGCCCTGATCAACTGATCGTCGGCATCGAAGAAGCCGCCATGGATGAAGTAGTGGCATTCGATGCGGGCAAAGGCGAGCGCGTAGGCGTCCTCGGAGAAGCGGCGCACGCGCTCAGGATCTGGCAGGAGCGACAAGGTCTTGCCCTCCCAGGCGCTCCAGGCGCGCGCGGCTTCAAGCTGCACGTCGGGATCGGGATCGGTGAGCCGCAAGTAATAGGCTGCGATTAGATCGCCGCGCTCAGGCAGCGGAATCAGGCGCAGATAATCCTCGAACGCCTCGGGGAAGATCCAGCTGCAGCCTTCCTGGTAGAACCATTCGAGCTCGGCGCGCCGGAGCGTGAAGATGCCGCGGAGCACGAGCTCGGTCGCCCGTTCAGGATGAGTCTCGGCGTAAGCGAGCGCAAGCGTCGAGCCCCACGAGCCGCCGAATACCTGCCAGCGCTCGATGTTGAGATGCTCGCGGAGCTGCTCGATGTCGTCGACGAGATGCCAGGTGGTGTTCTCATCGATGCTGGCATGCGGGGTGGAGCGGCCGCAGCCCCGCTGGTCGAACAGCACGATGCGGTAGCGTGACGGATCGTGATAGCGGCGCATCACGGCGGTGGAACCTCCGCCAGGGCCGCCATGCAGCAGCACGACAGGCTTGCCGTCAGGGTTGCCGCATTCCTCGAAGTAGAGCTCGTGCAGGGAGGAAACCTTGAGCCGTCCCGCGCGGTAGGGGACGATCTCAGGGAAGAGGCTCAAGCGCTCACCTGCCTGTATATGACGCTCATTCATGTTGTAGCGATCTTGCATGATGGCGCCCTTGTTGGGGAGTGAAGACTGCTATTGACTTGCCGTCGCAGCCGCCCTCCGCTGGGCGCGATCGTAAAGCGCATCACCAGAAGGATCGCGAAGCTCCTCGAAATAGGCTTGCTCGACCGGCGTCGGCTTCGGCCCGAGCAGGCTGCCGATCAGGCCGCCGATCAGACCAAGAGCACTGCCGATCAGAGCGCCGAAGACCGTGGTAAGGCGGAACTGGCCGACGATGGGAGCTCCCCCGAAGGCTATTGCGGCAGCCATGGTGGCGAAGCCGAGGCCAAGGGCAAGCATGGCGCCTAGCCAATTGCAGCGTCTCCACCAGATGGCGAGAAGCAGCACCGGGAAGAAAATCGCCGCGGCCGAGGCAAAGGCCATGATGGCGACCTGCATCACATCGATATCGGCAAAGGCGAGGAAGACCCCGGCGGCGAGTGCCGTTGCGGCGATCGCCACCCAAGCCACCATCAGCCGCGGAAGAACCTCGCTGCGCGGGTCGACCAGCCTGATGACGTCGTCGGCGATGCTGCCGGCAAGAGTGAAGAGATGCGATGCCGCGGCGGCGAGTGCGATGGCTAATCCCGCTGCAGCCGTGAGCACGGTACAGACGAATGGCAGCCTCGCCGCCATGGGCAGGGCGAGCACAATGCCGTCGCGCGCAACGAAGAGCTCCGTCGCCTCGATGGCACCATCGGTGTTGGCGTCCTTGGTGAAGAGCAGCCGGTACGCGCTCAGATCGTTGAGCCAGGAGGGAAGCGCGTTTGCCGGAGCTTGGGCAATGTCCTGGAACATCAGCAGCCTCACAAAGGCTGCGAGAGCTGGCGCGCTGATGGCGAACAGAGCCACGAAGAACACGCCCCAGGCTACAGAGCGCCGCTGATCGGCGACCGAACTCGTAACGTCGCTCCGGGCAAGCAGACTCGGCAGCGCCGCGGCGCCAAGGGTCAGGCACAGGAACAACGTCAAGAAGTCGATCTGGCTGATGGCGCCGAAGGCTTGCAGGAAGGGCTTGGCACTCGGCCTCGGCTGCTCGCGGGGAAGCGCCGTCGCAAGCTCGCTTGGGGCCGAAGGCGAAACGCCGGTGACGATCTCCGAGCGCTTCAGCGACTCGAACATCTCGCCATAGGTCAGTTGCGGCGCCGGAAGATTGGTGAGCAGCACCGAGACGATGATCAGAGGGACGGCAAAGCCCACGGCGCTGACGACGAATTGCGCGCTCGCGCTCCATGTGAGCGAGCGCATGCCGCCGACGATGGTGACGCAAGCGATGATGATGGCCACGCAAGCGACGGCGAGCTGATGAGAGAGCGGCAGGAACATTGCGAGGATCAGGGCCGCGACCTTGATCTCGGCGGCAAGCAGCAATGAGGCTGGCGGAAGTTGCAGCACGCTTGCTATGGCGCGCACGATGCGCGAGCGGAAGCGCTGGCCGAGAAGGGCAGGCATGGTGTAGGCGCCGGCCTTGCGCAAGTAAGGCACGAACAGGATGCCGGACACGATGAGGCCCGCAGTCCAGGCAAGCCCGATGGCTAGCGCGTCGAAGCCGAGAAAGAACAGCGTCCCGGTATAGGCGAAAAATCCGGTGCCGCCGATCAAGACCGCGGCGAGCACGGCGCCGTTGTAGACGGGAGGCACGCGACGCCCCGAAGCGAAGAAATCCTCGACATCGAGAGTGCGGGCTCCAAGCGCAATGACGAGATAGAGCGCGAGAGGCACGAGGATCATGGCCCTCGCCACCCACATTTCCTGCCAGCCCATTTGCTCGAACATGGCAAGCGAGACCACGAGCGACACGAAGGCGCTGGTGAGAATGCCGTAATAGGCGCCGAGATGGGGGTTTGCTTGACGGCGGCGCGAGGGGCTCATGGCGCGCTCAAATCTCCTCGCCTTCGCTGAAGCTACGGTCGATGCGCTCCTGCACGCGGGTCGACCAGAAGGCGACCGCCACCATGCCGATCAACAGGCCCTGCGCCATCAGGTAGAAGCCGAGCGGAAAGCGCAAGAAGCCGATTTTGTCGAGTTGCCCGGCGAAGGCCACCACGGCGGCCACTGCGGCAAAAACGATGATCAGCGTGGCAATGGCAAGCGAGAACGTCTTCCAGCGGTGACGATCGCGTCCGGGCTGTTCTGACACCGAAGCTCTCCCTCAAGAAGCACGTGGCCGCCAAGCAGTTAGCAGTTGCGGCACCGGTTGCCAAAGGGGGTGCCGAAATTCGAGCCTTGTTACAGCCGGGTTTGGATTGGCGCCCAAACATGGCAAGCTAGAGGCTTGAGCCAATGGGAGCTTTTCGAGGAAACCCGGCGATGTTGAACGAATTCAAGGAATTTGCGCTACGCGGCAACGTCATGGACATGGCGGTCGGCATCATCATCGGCGCCGCCTTCTCCACCATCGTCAGGTCGCTGGTCGACGACATCATCATGCCGCCGATCGGCGTCGTGACCGGGGGCGTCGACTTCAGCACTACGATTCGCTGGCTGCGGCGCGGCAGGCCGGCGCCCCGACCATGAATATCGGCCTCTTCATCAACAATGTGATCAGCTTCCTCATCGTCGCCGTTCATGGCGATCAAGGCAATGAACAAGCTCCGCCGCAAACAGGAGGAAGAGCCTGCAAGCGAGCCGCCGCCCTCGCGCGAGGTGGAGCTTCTCGAGGAAATCCGCGATGCGCTGGTTAAGCGCGGTTAGGACCACTCGACAATTCCTATTCCATTGCTTTGAGCGAACAAATTTTGCGCGAGCCCTGGCCTTAGGAAGGTAAGTGTTCGCGCCCAGGCCTCTTGCGCAAAAAATTTCTTCTAGTCTTCTTTCATGGGAACGATTTTGCTTTTTTTTGATTCACCGGCCTACCAAGAGGAATAGAATTCCACTAAATTAGCCTGACTAGGCGAGGCGTAGGCAACCTTTCAGGGGGAAGAGCAGGCGATGGCGGCAAACGGCGATAGCACCGATGTCATTATTATTGGCGCGGGTCCGGTCGGGCTATTTGCTGTTTTCCAGCTCGGGCTCGCGCGGCTGAAGGCGCATGTCGTCGATATTCTCGACAAGCCTGTCGGCCAATGCGCCGAGCTCTATCCCGAGAAGCCAATCTACGACATCCCGGGTCTTCCGGTCTGCACCGGCCAGGAGTTGACCGACCGGCTGCTCGCGATCAAGCGCATGGACGGCTCGACCGGAGAGATTGCCGCCGACACGCTGCTTCCCTTCTTCGGCCTCACCATGAAGCTCGGGCCGATCGCCAATTTCGGCCTCAATCTCAACGAGAACCTGATCCCTGTCGACACAGAGAAATTCGAGATCGGCACCAAGGGCATTTTCGCCATCGGCGACATCAACACCTATCCCGGCAA
>DATFVP010000214.1:0-14432 GCA_035260285.1 Methyloceanibacter sp. | reverse complement strand
GCCGGTGTGCTTCCCGGCGGGCGGTTGCGCTGCGCGCGCTGCCAGCCGGGGGTCTCGTAGAATCCGCTGGCAAAGAGGTTCTCCGCCGTGTCGAAGCGGCTTTGCCCGTAGCTACCATGGAAGCCTTGGGTCTCGGCGACCTCGACATGGGCAATGGGCAATTCGTCGATGAAGCGTGACGGGATCGCCTGCTGCCACATGCCGTGGGTGCGGCGGTTCTGGGCGAAGGTAATCTTGGCCTTGAGCCTTGCCCGGGTCAGCCCGACATGCGCGAGCCTGCGCTCTTCTTCGAGGCCTGAGCGCCCTGACTCATCAAGGCTGCGCTGATGCGGCAGCAAGCCCTCGTCCCAGCCGGGGAGGAACACCACGTCGAATTCGAGCCCCTTGGCGCTGTGCAGCGTCATCAGATTGACGCGCTCGGTGCCCTCTTCGCTTTCCGCGTCCATTACCAGGCTCACGTGCTCCATGAAGCCGGCCAAAGTGTCAAACTCCTCCATGAAGCGGATCAGCTCTTTGAGATTCTCCAGCTTCGATTGCGCTTGCGGCGACTTCTCGGCCTGCCACATGGCGGTGTAGCCGGACTCATCGAGGATCAGCTCGGCAAGCTCGGTATGGCGCATGGACTCGATCAGCGAGCGCCAGCGATCGAAGGCGGCGATCAGGTCGAAGAGGGCTTTGCGCGATTTGGGCTTCAGCTCCTCGGTCTCGACGATGAGCCGCGCCGCCTGCATTAGCGGCACGTTATAAGCGCGGGAAAGCTGATGCAGAGATTTGAGGCTCGATTCGCCCAAGCCCCGCCGCGGCGTATTGATGATGCGCTCGAATTTCAGATCGTTGGCGGGATTGAGCGTCACGTCGAAATATGCGGTTGCGTCCCTGATCTCCTGGCGCTCATAGAAGCGTGGGCCGCCGATCACCCGGTAGGGGAGGCCAAGGGTGATGAAGCGGTCTTCGAAGGCGCGCATCTGAAAGCTCGCCCGCACCAGGATGGCGATCTCGCTCAAATTTTGCTCTTGCCGCTGCAGCTGCTCGATGTCCTCGCCGATGACGCGCGCTTCTTCCTCATCGTCCCAGCAGCCTTGCACTTCGACCTTGTCGCCGGCGCTGCCGTCGGTGCGCAGCGTCTTGCCGAGGCGCCCCTGATTGTGGGCGATAAGGCCTGAGGCCGCGCCCAAGATATGGGCGGTGGAGCGATAGTTGCACTCGAGCCTGATGATCTTGGCGCCTGGGAAGTCGGTCTCGAAGCGGAGGATGTTGTCGACCTCGGCCCCGCGCCAGCCATAGATCGACTGGTCGTCATCGCCGACGCAGCAGATGTTGCGGGATCCTTGAGCGAGCAGCCTGAGCCACAAATATTGGGCGACGTTGGTGTCTTGATATTCGTCGACCAGCATAAACTGAAAGCGCGTCTGATATTGCGCAAGCACGTCAGGGTGATCCTGGAACAGCCTCAGATTCTCAAGCAAGAGATCCCCGAAATCCGCGGCGTTCAGCTCCTTCAGCCGGTGCTGATAGGCGGCATAAAGCTCGCGGCCCTTGCCGTCGGCGAAGGCAAAGCTCTCCCCATCAGGAACCCGTTCAGGGCGAAGACCTCGGTTCTTCCAGCCGTCGATCATGGCGGCGAGGAGACGCGCCGGCCACCGCTTCTCGTCGATGTTCTCGGCCTCGAGCAGCTGCTTCAGAAGCCTGATCTGGTCGTCGGTGTCGAGCACTGTGAAGGACGACTTGAGGTCCACAAGCTCGGCATGGCGGCGCAGGACCTTGACGCCAATGGCGTGGAAGGTGCCGAGCCAGGGCATGCCCTCGACCACCCCGCCGATCAGCTCGCCGACGCGCCCCTTCATCTCCCGCGCCGCCTTGTTGGTGAAGGTCACGGCGAGGATTTGCGACGGCCGAGCCCGGCCCAAGCTCAAAATATGGGCAATTCGCGTGGTGAGCACGCGCGTCTTGCCGGTGCCGGCACCGGCAAGCACCAAGAGCGGCCCGTCAAGCGTTTCCGCTGCCTCGCGCTGCTCGGGGTTGAGAGCGTCGAGATAGCGCATGGGTTTCAGGCCCATAGCGCGCATTGAGATGGGGAGTTGCTCGGGCTCCGGTGTGGGGTCCTCGGCCTCGGCGGCGTTCACGCGAATCTTTGACATTGCTTTCAAACTATACATCGGGCTCGCGGGAAAAAGGGCAAGAGCTTACCCCGGCGAGCAGAGGTGTGACTTCATTGCATCGCGGGCGATTCGCCACACGCTGAGCACGACAAGTTTGATTGCCAGCGCGTCGCCGGACTGACAAAAAAGGCACTATTGCGGGGCCTTATTCTTCACTGGGACTGGGGGAAAAGTATGCTTCGATCTGCGAAGACAGTTGTGTTTGCCATCCTTGCGCTTGCGGTCTGGGGGCATCAGCCTGCGGCGGCTGGCTGCGACGTCATCTCGGCGACCCATAGCGCCGACAGCAAACAAGAGGCGTTGGCGATGTCCCGGGCGCTCGCGGCTGAAAGCGCCAATAACCTACGTCGCTCCAAAGGCTGGAGCTATGTCAGCATGAGCGCCTATAAGGTGAAGCCCGATCCGTTCTGGAAGACGGTGCGGCCGGTGGTGCCCAAGGACGTCATCTACGGGACCTTCGTCACGGCCAAGACCTACACCACCTGCTTTACCGGCGTAGTGGTGCCTTACGTTTGCACCTCCGGTGCCAAGGTCTGCGGCAACTAGGCTCTTTCACCTCCGGAACTGCGATCAGACCATGGCCGTTGTGTTCGGCGGCGCGGAGCTTCTCCGCGCCGCAAACGGCGTTCGCGCGCATAACCCTTGCCACAACAAACTTTAAGGTGCTTTACACGTCCCTGTGTTCTGATAGGCGGTCCGGGTTGGTCATGACTGGCGTGAAGTTTCCGCAATACACATTGCGCGAGCGTATTGCCGACGGCTGCATTCACGTGGTCGGCGTTGCCGCGAGTGTGGTGGCGCTCACCGCGCTTCTGATCGTGGGCGTGCAGGCGCAGGCTACGCTATGGATCGTGAGCCTATCGATCTATGGCTTGGCTCTCGTCACCATGTTCACCTGCTCGGCCGGCTATAACCTCATTGTCAGGCCGAAGGTGAAGGCGGTGTTTCGCCGCCTCGACCACGCCGCTATCTTCCTCATGATCGCCGGCACCTACACGCCGTTTGCGCTGATGAAGATGGACGTTGAGTGGGGCTACACCCTGCTCGCCGTGGTGTGGACCATGGCGGCCATCGGCATCACCATCAAGCTGTTCGCCCCGCGTTATCTCGAAGGCGTCACCACAGCGCTCTATCTGGTGCAGGGCTGGGCGGTGATCGTGGCCTGGCATCCTTTGGTGTCCGCCGTGCCGGAGAGGGTTGCGTTACTGCTCATGCTCGGTGGCGTGCTCTACACCGTCGGCGTGGTGTTCCATCTCTGGGAGCGGCTTCCCTTCCAGAATGCCATCTGGCACGGTTTCGTGCTGGCCGCCGCGAGCGTTCATTACGCCGCGGTCATCGACATAGTCGGCTCCTGAGCGGTCGCGCAGCGTTCCAAGGCTTCACTTTTCGTGAATCGCGATGGTGGTAGAGTGCCGCCATGAGCGCATTCATGGCAGACGCTGTCGAGCAGCCGTCATTTGAGGCCAAGCGCGCCCTGTTCGAGCGCCTCGCTGCACGGTTCGGCAATCGCTTCTCGACCGGCAGGGCGCTGCGCGAGCAGCACGCCAACACGCTGACCTGGATCGCGACCCAGCCGCCCGACGCGGTGCTGTTCGCCGAGAGCACACAAGAGGTGGTCGAGACGGTGAAGCTTTGCGCCGAGGCCCGCGTGCCGATGATCCCGTTCGGCACCGGCACCTCGCTCGAAGGCCACGTCAATGCGCCTTTCGGAGGCGTGTCGCTCGACCTGTCGCGCATGAACCGCATTCTCGCCGTGCACGAAGAAGACCTCGACTGCGTGGTCGAGCCCGGCGTGAATCGCAAGGCGCTGAACGATCATGTGCGCGACCAAGGTCTCTTTTTTCCGATCGACCCAGGCGCCGATGCGAGCCTCGGCGGCATGGCGGCGACCCGCGCCTCAGGCACCAACGCCGTGCGCTACGGCACCATGAGCGACAACGTCTTGAGCCTCGCGGCAGTGTTGGCCGACGGCACGCTCCTCCATACCGGTCAGCGCGCCCGGAAATCGGCAAGTGGCTACGACCTCACCCATCTCTTGATCGGCTCCGAGGGTACGCTTGGCATCATCACCGAGCTCACGCTGAAGCTGCACGGCATCCCCGAGACCATCCTTTCCGCAGTCTGCCCCTTCGCCACTCTCGAAGGCGCCTGCAACGCCACCATCATGGCCATGCGGATGGGGCTTCCGCTCGCCCGCATTGAGCTCGCCGACGAGGTGCAGATTAGAGCCTGCAATGCCTATTCGCATCTCACGTTTGCCGAGCAGCCGACACTGTTTCTCGAGTTTCACGGCAGCTCGACCGCCACGCGCGAGCAAGTCGAGACCTTCACCGAGATCGCACGCGACCAAGGGGGAGGCGAGTTTGCTTGGGCCGAGCACCCCGAGGAGCGCAGCAAGCTCTGGCAGGCGCGCTACGACGCCTACTGGGCGGCGCGAGGCTTGCGCCCCGGCGCCGAGGTGGTGACCACCGATGTGTGCGTGCCGATCTCGGCCCTCGCCGCTTGCGTCGGCGAGACGCGCGCCGACATCGACCGGACCGGACTGCTCGCCCCGATCGTCGGCCATGTCGGCGACGGCAATTTCCACGTCATGCCGCTGTTCGATGCCGGCAGCGCCGAGGAGAGGCTTGCGGTGCAGGGTTTCCTCGACCGGTTGACCGACCGCGCCTTGCTCATGCAGGGCACTTGCAGCGGCGAGCATGGCGTTGGCCAGGGCAAGATCCGCTATCTCTCGCAAGAGCATGGAGCCGGCGTCGATGTGATGATTGCCATAAAAAAGGCGCTAGATCCGTTGAATATCCTTAATCCTGGTAAGATGTTTGCATTACCATGACCGAAATTGCGGGCGGACTGGACCGAATAGTCCCTGGCTTTGCCAACCCCCCTCGCGAATGCTCGCGATCGAGCCTAAGGCATAGACTTCCGTGAACTCGTTTCTACTCGCCTTGACGGCAGTGCTGATTTTGGTGCTCAGCGCCCTGTTTGCGGCGCCGCTCTTCATTGACTGGAATGACTACCGTCCGGTCTTTGAAACTCAGGCGAGCAAGCTGCTTGGGCGCGACGTGAAGGTCGGCGGCAAGGTGCATATGGTGCTGCTTCCGGCGCCCGAGCTTCGCTTCGACCAGGTCAAGGTGGCTGACGAGAAGGGGAGCTTCGGCGCGCCCCTACTCGAGGCAAAGTCGATCGAAGCTTGGCTCAATATCGGGGCTCTGCTGCGCGGCGCCATCGAGGCCCGCAAGATTGCGATCACCGAGCCGGTGCTGCGGCTCGCCCTGCGCGAGGATGGCACCGGCAACTGGAGCGACGTCGGCAGGGCGGGCCAGGCGCTTCCCTTCGTGCCCAAGGAGGTGCTGCTCGATCAGGTCAACGTCAGCTTTGGACGCGTTGAGGTGAGCCGGCTGGGCATGAAGCCGCTCGTCGTCGATAACGTCAGCGGCGAAGCGAGCGCCGCGTCTCTGTCAGGGCCATACAAGGTGACGGCGACCTACGACTTTGCGGGGCGCCCACAGGAGCTGCGCTTCTCGACCGGCGCGAGCGATGCCAATGGCGTGTTCCGCCTCAAATCTGCGCTGCGTGATCCCGATCGCAACACGACCTATTTGCTTGAAGGCGACGGGGCCGGCCTCCGCGGCAAGCCGAGCTACGACGGCGCCATGATCATGCGCATCGCCTCGACCGTTCCGGCCGAAAGCGCGGCTCCCCAACAGGGCCAAACACAGAAGCCCGCCGAGGCGCCGGCCGATGGTGGCCAGTCGAACGAACAGGTGCCTAGCGCCGAGGCCAATCTCTCAGCCTTCGAGCTCAAGGGCGAGCTCAAGGCGACGCCTGACCATGCCGAGCTTCCGGCCTTCGAAATTGCCATTCACTCCAAGGGCCGCTCGCAGATGATGAAGGGCAAGCTCGCGCTTGATTTCGGGGCCGACGCCAAGGCTGTGGGTGAGCTCGCCGCGAGCTGGATCGATGTCGATACGCTGCTTGCTGCCGCGGCGCCGTCAAATGCGCAAAGCCAGCCCTCGACCGCTGATGTGTTGAACGCTGTCGCCGAACGGGCTCTTGACGAAGCCGCCTCCGTGGGAGACGGCGTGCTGATCGTCAAACTCGACCAGGCAAGCATCGGCGGCGATCTTGTCGGTGCCCTCGACCTCGCCGTGGCGGCGAAGGATGGCGTGGTGAGCGTCGAGCGTCTCAACGCCGAGCTTCCGGGCGAGAATCGCATCGAGGCCTCCGGGCGTCTCAGGCGAGGCGAAGGGGGGCCGGTATTCGAGGGCCCGATCAAGCTCGAAGGCTCAAAGCTTAGAACCCTGGCCCGCTGGGCCGCCGGCGGCCGCGAGATGTCGGGCCAGGCAACGGTCGGCGCCTTCACGCTCTCAGCCAAGACCACCATTGGCGCCGGCAACCTTATGCTTGACGACGCGAGCGGCGAGCTGAGCGGCACGAAATTCAGCGGCACCCTCCATTATCGCGGCGGCGAGCAGCGAGTCGTCGATCTCAACCTCGACAGCGACCGCCTCGATCTGCGCGAGGTAATGGGCGAGAGCGCGGCGTGGCGCAACTGGTTTCCTGATTCTGATGCGAAGCAGCCGGACTTTTCGCCGGTGTCCGAGCAAAGCGTGCTCGCAGCGCTCCGTGACGATGAGGTTCATGCCACTTTGCGCGTCGGCGAGCTTTTGCTTCCAAACATTCCTGCGGGACGGCTCGACGCGAAATTCAGCCTTGCCAAGGACACTCTCGATGTCGAGCGCCTCGACTTTGCCGCACCCGGCGCCATTGCGCTCAACGGCAACGGACGCATCGAGCGCTTGAGCGATGCGCCGGCGGGCCAGGTCGCTCTCTCTCTGCAAGCCATGACCGCCGACGGGCTGAAGGTGACGAGCGAGCTCCTCGGGCTTGGTGACGGCGTGACCAAGTCGAAGCGGCTCGCAAGCCTCGCCCCTCTCGATTTGCATATGGGGCTTACTTCAGTGCGCAAGGGCAATTCCACCAGCGCTTCGATCGAGGTGAAGGGCAAGGCCGGCCGAACTGATATCTCCATCCTCGCCAAGGCCACCGGCGACCCCGGCAAGCTTGCCGACGCGGCAATCGATATCGACGGCAGCGTCGAAGGCAACGAGCCGCAGATTCTGCTCGGCTTTCTGGTGCCCGGCCTCGCGCCTGAGCGGCTTGCCGTTGCCAACGATAGCGGCACCTTCACGCTAAAGGCGCAAGGCGTGCCGAGCAAGAGCGTCACCGGTCACGGCGAGCTCGCGACCGCCGACCTGCAACTCGCCTTTGAAGGTCAGGGTTCACTGCAGTCTGACGGCGTGGTTTTGGCTGGCCAAGCTTCGGCAAAGAGCAGCAACGCCGGTGTCGCGCTTGCGCTTCTCGGCCTTGACGCTTCGCCAAGCGCCAACGTGCCTCTCGACCTTCGTGGCGATTTGGTCAAGACCGCGGGCAGCCTCGAGTTCAAATCCATCTCCGGCGAGATTGCGGGCAAGCCCGTGGGAGGCAGCGCATCCTTCGACACGAGGGGGGACAAGACGCGCTTCAGGGTCGCGGCCGACACCGGTTCGGTTTCGCTGCCCTCTCTGCTCGGATCGCTCATCGCGTGGCAGCGCACGCCGTCAACCGAAGAGATGCTCGGCTCGCTCGCCCAAAACGCCTCGCAAGTTTGGCCTGCGCGCGGCTTTGCGCTCGAGCCGCTTGCGAACGCAGACGGCGAGATCGTCCTGACCGCGCAGGAGCTTGCGCTCGGCGCTCCCTTCCAGGTCGAAAACGCCATGCTCACCGCCCACGTCGATCAGAAGGGGCTTTCCGTCGCCGATCTGCAGGGACGCCTGTTCGGCGGCTCGTTCGCGGCCTCTGGCACCCTCACGCCGAAAGGCACAGGCGCCGAGCTCAAGCTTCACGCCGAGCTTGCCGGCGGCAGGATGGACCAGCTTTCGCAATCCCTCGCTGGGCGCGTGCTTGCCAAGGGTCCGTTCACCTTCATTGTCGACGTCTCAGGCGAGGGGCTCAGTCCCCCTGGCCTCGTCGCCGGGTTGACCGGTGACGGCGCCCTGTTTCTCGATCCCGGCGCGTTGCAAGCCCTATCGCCCGAGCCGCTGAAGCGCGTAGCGCTCGATGCCAATAGGTCAAAGAAAATCAAGCTGGACAAAAACCAGATTGCCGCGCGGATGGGCACGTTGCGGGATACGCTGACGCGGGGATCCTACGCCTATCCAGCCACCGCGCTCCCCTTCGGCATCAAGAGCGGCACGCTCAAGCTTGATCCTGCGGTGCTTGCCGGCAAGGGCGCGGAGACCACCATCAACGGCTATGTGGAATTGGCGAGTCTGCGGCTCGACAGCGAGTGGGCGATGCGCCTCAACGGCAGCAAAGACGCAGACATGCCTCCGGTGAATCTCGTCCTAGCCGGGTCTCTCCAGGACCCCGCCGCCATCACCTCAGTGATCGACACGGAGCCGATGGAAACCTTCCTCACCGTCAGCCGCATGCAGGCTGATGTCGAACGGCTGGAGACGCTCGACGTGAGCGGGCGAAGTCAGCCCGAAGCCGGTGCCGAAACTGACGCACCTAATGCCGACGCCTCCGATGACATGGGCGACCCCGCCGCGCAGGCGACGACGGAGGAGCTTGCCGCCAAGAAGGCTGCGGTCGAACAGCGCGCCGCCGACAGGGCTGCCGTGGCGAAGCGTATCGCCGCGGAGAACGCCGCAGCCGAGAAGCGTGCGGCGGAGAAGGCGGCGGAAGAAAAGCGCGTAGCCGAGAAGGTTGCCGCCGACAGGGCAGCCGCCGAGAAGGCGGCCGCGGAGAAAGGAGCGGCTGAAAAGCGCGCTGCCGAGAAAGCCGCTGCTGAGAAGGCGCAAGCCGAAAAACGAGCGGCTGAGAAGGCTCCCGCCGCGAAAGTGCTGGCCGAGAAGCGTGCCGCTGAAAAGGCCGCCGCCGAGAAGCGCGCTGCCGAGAAGGCGGCTGCGGAGAAGGCGCTGGGCGAGAAGCGTGCTGCTGAAAAGGCTGAAGCCGAGAGGCGTGCTGCTGAGAAGGCCGCCGCCGAGAAGGCCGAAGCTGAGAGGCGCACTGCCGAGAAGGCTGCCGCTGAGAAGGCGCAGGCCGAGAAGCGTGCCGCCGAAAAGGCCGCCGCAGAACAACGGGCGGCTGAGAAGGCAGCGGCTGAGAGAGAAGCCGCTGAGAAGCGCGTTGCCGAGAAGGCGGCTGCAGAACAGGCCGCAGCCGAGAAGCGCGCGGCGGAAAGGGCCGCTGCGGAAAAGGCGGCAGCCGAAAAGCTTGCTGCCGACAAAGTGGCTGCAGAAAAGGCCGCCGGGGAAAAGGCTGCCGCCGAAAAGGCCGCTGCTGAGAAAGCTGCTGCTACGGAGGCTCCGCGCGCTGCCGATCTCGAAACAACGCCGTCAGGCCAGGGCGAAGTTCTGCCGTGGAACAGGGATCAAGCAGGGCCCGGGCAAGGCTCGCCGGCCAATGCACCAACTGCCGAGCCGGCCGCCGCCGCGCAGGAGGAAGTCGCAGCTCCAGTCGCTCCCGTGTCACCCCCGCCGCGCAACAGGCCTAAGCCGAAGCCCGCGCCAGACGATTGGAAAAAAGGCATCAGTATCTTCGGCGGCGGCTAGGCCTCGCGGGCTTCCAGCCGTTCCAGCACGTAAAGCCGGATTGCCGCCGAAAGGCTGGTGTAGGACCGGCTCGACTCTCGCCGCCTATCGATCTCACTCACGAGGTCCGCCACCGATCTTCCGTCCGCCTTGGCCAGCCGGCCGAGAGCCTGCCAAAACGCATCTTCAAGCGAGATGCTGGTGCGGTGACGGGCAATGGTGATCGAGCGCTTGTGGCGCGGTTTGGTCATCGCCGCGAGCGTCACCGTTTCGGACCGACCATGTCCTCAGGGCGCACCATTCGGTCGAACTCGGCTTCGCTGACGGCGCCGAGCCGCACCGCTTCCTCCCGCAAGGTAGTTCCGCGTTTATGGGCTGCCTTGGCAATCTCGGCCGCCTTGTCGTAGCCGATATGGGGGGCGAGCGCCGTTACCAGCATCAGCGAGCGGTCGAGATGCTCCTTGATGCGCGGCCGGTTGGCCTCGATGCCGACGATGCAATTGTCGGTGAAGCTCTCCGCCACGTCGCTGAGCAACCTGATCGACTGAAGCATGGCGTAGGCCATCAGCGGCTTGAACACGTTCAGCTCGAGATGCCCTTGGCTGCCGGCGAAGGACATGGTGGCGTTGTTGCCCATGACTTGGGCTGCGACCATGGTCACCGCCTCGCACTGCGTCGGGTTCACCTTGCCAGGCATGATCGAGGAGCCCGGCTCGTTCTCCGGCAGGAGAAGCTCGCCGAGGCCAGAGCGAGGGCCTGAGCCGAGCAGGCGAATGTCATTGGCGATCTTGAACAGCGAGACGGCGACCGTGTTGAGCGCCCCGTGCGCGAACACATAGGCGTCGTGACTGGCGAGCGCCTCGAATTTATTTGGAGCGGTGACGAAGGGCAGCTTGGTCATCTCGGCGATCTTGGCGGCGAACAGCTCGGGAAACTTCGCGTGCGCATTCAGTCCGGTGCCGACCGCGGTGCCTCCTTGCGCGAGCTGATAGAGTCCGTAAAGGACTTGCTTGATGCGCTCCATGCCGTGCGACACTTGCGTCGAATATCCGCCGAATTCCTGACCCAGGGTCAGCGGTGTCGCGTCCTGCAAATGGGTCCGGCCGATCTTCAGGATGTCTTGGAACGCCTCGGCTTTGTCTTTAAGCGCCTGATCGAGTCGGGCGAGCGCGGGGTTCAAGCGGTAAGCGAGCTCCACCGCCGCGGCGATATGCATGGCGGTGGGAAAGGTGTCGTTGGACGACTGGCCGAGATTGACGTGATCGTTGGGATGGATCGGATGTTTCGCTCCCAAGGTGCCGCCAAGGAGCTCGCTCGCCCGGTTGGCGATTACCTCGTTTAGATTCATGTTCGACTGCGTGCCGGAGCCCGTCTGCCACACGAGCAGCGGAAAATGAGCGTCGTGCGTGCCTTCGATCACTTCGTCAGCAGCCGCCACGATGGCGCGTGCCAGGCGCTCGTCGATCAGGCCAAGCTCGAGATTGGCAAGCGCCGCGGCCTTCTTGACCATGGCGAGCGCCTTGACCAGGGGCAGCGGCATGCGCTCCTCGCCGATCCTGAAATTTCGGCGCGAGCGCTCGGTTTGCGCGCCCCAATACCGGTCGGCCGCTACCTCGATGAGGCCAAAGGAATCGGATTCCATGCGCGTTGCAGCTTGTGGACTGCGAGGAGAGTTCTTGCTCACGGCCATACTTACGTCTCCGTTTCGGCGACATTTCGCAACAGTCACGAGTCAGGCCGTCTGCATGTACCTATCGGCTCGGCCTTGGCTAGGCTATAACATTGCAAAAAGGGTGGGAGAACGTGTTCGTTGCTGCTGATTTTTAGGGGCCTTCTGCCGAGGAGCGCCCAACTTCGCCCGGGCTTCGACCCCGCGATATTGGGGTGAGGAAGGCGAGTGATTGAGGTCCCTGTGAGGATGGCATTGCCGGTGCCGCGCGCCGTTAGGGTGGCGCTCGGATTGGCGCGCCTTTGCGCCCTGGTGGTTTGTGTCGCCGGGGCGCTGGTGCTCGCGAGCTGGCATTTCGATTTCTCCGCCCTTGATCCGCTCTTCCCCCATCTCCACAGCATGGCGCCGAATGCTGCAGTAGCTGCCATCGCCGCTGGCATCGGGCTCTTCTGCCTGACATTTCGCGGCTTGCGGCCCTTCGCTTGGCTCATCGGGTTCGCGCTCGTCCTGCTCGGCGGGGCAACGATCTTCCAGGACCTGTATGGATTTGACCTTGGCATCGACCGGGTCTTGCTTGGCAGTACCACGCCTGCCGGCGACACCTCCGGCACGCGCATGCCTCCCGGAAACGCCGGCGCGCTCATCCTGTTTGGGCTCGCACTGCTGTGTGCCAAGGGGGACAGGGTCGGCTCCGCCATTAGCCAGGTCCTGGCCGTGGCCATGCTGGCCCAGGTGCTGATCGTCCTTACCGGCTACGCCTATGGCGTCGCCACCCATTACCACCAGTTCCCCTTCACCTCCATGTCGCCTTACGGCTTGCTGAGCACGATGCTTCTCGCCATCGGGCTGCTTGCCGCATCTCCGGAGGAGGGCATCGCCGCCGCCATCGTCGAGAAATCGCCGGCCGGCGAGATGCTGCGCCGGCTGCTACCGGGCATCCTCGTCCTGCCCCTCGTCATTGGCTGGTTTGCCCATCAGGCTGAGCTCGCCGACTACTACGACAGCGCGGCGACGCTTGCCGTCTTCGCCGTTTCGAGCATCGTCGTGCTCGCGGCCTTCAGCTGGACCACCATCGACGCCGTGCGCCGCTCCGACCGCGCCCGCAATGAGGCGCTGATCGAGCTCAGAGGACAGCGCGAATGGTTGAGCACGACCGTTGGCAGCATCGGCGAGGGGGTGATCGCCACCGATCCCTCTGGCAGCGTCCTGCTCTTGAACAAGGTCGCTGAACGGCTGACCGGGTGGCCACTCGGCGACGCCCGCGGCAAGCCGATTTGGGAGGTGTTCCGAGTGATCGACGAGGCGACGCGCAAGCCGCTCGACGATCCGGCGCTCCGTGCCTTGCGCGAGCGGGCCACGACTCGGCTCGAATCGGGTGCGCTGCTTTTGACCCGCGAAGGCAAGGAACTCCCAATCGAGGATTCTGGCGCACCCATTCTCGGCTTCGACGGCTCGATCGCCGGTGCTGTGCTGATCTTCCGTGACGTGACCGAGCGGAGACGCGCCGCACAGCGCCAGACCATGCTGGTCGGCGAGCTCAATCACCGGGTCAAGAACGTGCTCGCCATCGTCCAGTCGCTGGTGCAGGCGAGCCTGCGCCAGGCCACCAACCGGCCGGCACAGGCCATGGCCCAGACCTTGTCGGAGAGATTGCGCGCTCTTCATCGCGCTCATGACCTTCTGCTCGAGGCGCAATGGTCTGGCGCGAGCCTCAAGGCCATGGTCGAGCGCGAGCTAGAGCCCTATCAGCGCGAGGGTGGGCCGAGGATCCTGATCAAGGGGCCGGACGTTCTCTTGCCTCCGCAATGCACCTCGATCCTCGCCATGACCTTGCACGAGCTCGCCACCAACGCCGTGAAATACGGCGCGCTCTCGGCGCCCGCCGGCCAGCTCAGCGTCGCCTGGCGGACGGCCCGCGGCAATCGCCTGCTGCTCACCTGGGAGGAGCGCGGCGCCGGCGTCGCGCTCAAGCGCAGCAACGGCTTCGGCATGCAGCTCATTGACAAAGGCATCCGCCACAATCTCGGCGGCGACACCAAGGTCGATTTCAGGGCGACTGGGCTTTACGTCGAGCTCAACGTGCCGCTCGAGCCTGCGCGGGACACCGGGCCGAAATCTCTGCCGGCCCCGGCCGAGTCCATCTAGCACCCGGACCAGTGCTCATACGCGGTGAAGGCGTCGTCGTCGGGCGCGCGGGGCTTGCAGAGGCGATTGAGCGACTCGCGTGGTGGTGGGGTCGACCGGAGCTCCGTTCTCGAAAATGAGCGGGTTCACGATGGTCTCCACCAGCCGGTATTCCTCGGCATTGAGGCCTTTGAACACATCGAGCTCCGAGAGCGCGAATTTCGGCTCGGCGTTCTGGTGCAGCATGTTCGACAAAAGCCGATCCTCGCACCATTCGAGCGCCGCATCGACGTCGCGGAACACGCGCAACAGGCTGTCCGTCTCATGCTTGGCGAGCTCGCACGAGATGCCGACAAGCGGCCCGTCATTAGCGATTTCGGCGAAGAGTAGCTAGGTTAGTTCTGCGCGCATGGAATGGGCAAGCAGCAGGATCAGCTTGCAGGCAGAGCTATCGGCAAGGTGCACACGCTTGAAAGTCGACGATGATATAGCGCGCGGTCTCGCTAAGCTCGGCTATGCGCCGCAATAGTTGCTCGGTCGTGCCGAAATAAAGCGCGCCTTGCACCTCGATCACAGCGCTCTTGGCGCCTTCGACTTCAAGCAGGTCGCGCTCCTGGCCGGTCCGCAAGCGGCTCGAGCGAACCCGATCGCCCCGGTACACGCGGCGGATCACGCTGCGCACATTGGTGCGGTTGTTGAACGCATGCAGCTCGAATTCATTGGAAATGTCCGGACAGACCTTGATGCCGCGCACGCTGTGCATTGTGCATCGCCCGAGTTCAGCATCATATATGCGATGGCCCGGTTGCGGTGGCCGGTGGCGTTCTCGGATCGGAACACCTGCTCGTCGATTTCGAGCCTGCGGCCGGCAAGGTCAGAAAACAGATTGAGCATGGTGCAAAT
>DATFVP010000213.1:0-8315 GCA_035260285.1 Methyloceanibacter sp. | reverse complement strand
GTCATTTCTTCGGGGTATTGCTCCTTGAGGCGCTTCGACACCGAAACCCCCTCAGCCCCCGTATCGAAGGCGATGTAGAGGTGGTGCTGCCCAGGAAGGCCGCTCCTCTGCACGAGAGTCAGCACTCTCCTGATCACACCGCGCAAGGCGTCCTGCGTGAGAAGGTCGTATCGGATCTCGTCTTCTGCCATGGACCTCGTCGCCCCTCCGCGACCTGAGGCAGGGCCCCCGTTAAAAGTGGAGGGCTTCTGTTGCCCGGTGCCCTCCGAAACCGCGCCTAGCCCCTGCGAAGGGACTGGGACTTGATGTTCAGGCTATCGCGCTGACTACGCAGCGAGAGCAGCCTCCGCATAGTTGTCGTTGGCAACTATTTGGTTGGCCCGATAACGGCGGTACCATGCCGAGCGAAAGCGCGACCTTTACACCCTCGTCGATCCTGTTTCGCCCCCGTGTCAGGGAACAGAAGTCAATGCTCAGTTGTCAGTTGTGGACTGATTTCTGATCTCTGACCACTGTCCCCTGATGGTGGAGGCGCCGGGTACTGCCCCCGGGTCCGAATGGTTTATTACGAAGGCTGTTTATCGCCATATCCGACTTGCGCCGGCCCCTCAATATATAAGCCGGTCTGGCGGCAAAAAAAAGGTTCATGACTTGGGCATGACGGCGTGGGGATAAACGCGGTGTGCCCTTGACACGACAGACTCAGTCGTTGCGCCTCATCTTCACGATCTCGCCGCTCAAAGCGTCGACCTTCATCTCGATCTTATGGCCGCCAGCGTCGCGGCCCTGGACCTCCCAGATATCGTGGTCGAGCTCAATCTCCTTGATGGTTGCGACGCCCCTGTCGAGGGCCATGTTGCGTACGTCATCGATAGTGAGGTGTTGGGCGCCCGCCGCACTGGGCAGCAAGGCGCCGGAAAGCGCGAAGAGAACGATCCACAAGAATCGACGCATAACGGGGTCCCTCTTCGAAGATTGGGGATGATGGATGGCTCGCCCGAGCCTATATCGGTCGCTAGAGTCTGCCTAGCCCGGGGCACCCGGGAGGCCTGAAGAGGACCGGCTTTTGCGCCAATATCTCGACCTTCTTGCGGAGATTCGCGACCTCGGCGTGCGGAAAGGGGACCGCACCGGAACCGGTGCCTTGAGCCTGTTCGGCCGCCAGATGCGCTTTGACCTGGCGCAAGGTTTTCCGCTCGTCACCACCAAGAAGCTGCACGTGAAATCGGTCATCCACGAACTGCTCTGGTTCCTGCAAGGCTCGACCAATGTGCGTTACCTCAACGAGCATGGCGTGACAATTTGGGACGAGTGGGCGGACAAAAACGGCGATCTCGGGCCAGTCTATGGCCGGCAATGGCGTTTCTGGCCTACGCCGGACGGCCGCCAGATCGACCAGATGGCGCAGGTCGTGGAACACTTGAAGCGCGACCCTGATTCCCGCCGCCACGTGGTGTGCGCCTGGAACGTCGGCGAGCTCGACAAGATGGCGCTCCCACCCTGCCATTGCCTGTTCCAGTTCTATGTGGCGGAGGGCAAGCTCTTCTGCCAGCTCTATCAGCGCTCGGCGGATGTCTTCCTCGGTGTGCCCTTCAACATCGCCTCTTACGCGCTGCTCACCATGATGATGGCGCAAGTGACGGGGCTCGTTCCGGGCGAGTTCGTCCACACCTTCGGCGACGTGCACCTCTATCTCAACCATCTCGACCAGGCCGACGAGCAGCTCCGGCGGAAGCCGCGTGCGCTGCCGCGCATTGAGCTCAATCCTGAGGTGCGCTCCCTGTTCGATTTCGTCTACGAGGACTTCAAGCTGATCGGCTATAACCCGCATCCCGCCATCCACGCCAAGGTCGCCGTGTGACCGGCAACGCGACGGCTGCAGCACGCGAGCCGATCATTGCCCTTGTCGTGGCGCGGGCGGAGAACGGCGCTATCGGCATTGGCGGAGATCTTCCCTGGCGCCTCTCCACCGATCTCAAGCAGTTCCGCAAGGTCACGCTCGACAAGCCCGTCATCATGGGCCGCCGCACCTTCCAGTCGCTCCCCCGCGTTCTCGACCACCGGCTCAACGTCGTGCTTTCGCGCGAGCCTGGCTTCGTTGCGCCGGGTGCCATCGTGGCCGGAAGCCTGGAGGAGGGACTTGCACATGCCCGTCGCGCCGCGAAGCAGGCAGGGGTCGACGAGATCATGGTGATCGGCGGTGACGACGTCTTTCGGGCCATCATGCCGCTCGCAAAGCGTATCTACCTCACCGAAGTGCACGCTTCTCCGCACGCCGACACCTGGTTCAAGGACTTCAACCTGAAGGATTGGCGCGAGCTCTCCCGCGAAAGGCACGAGCCGGGCCCCAAAGACGAATATCCCTTCAGCTTCGTGGTCCTGGAGCGGTCCTGAACCTCCGTCTCAGGGCGCATTGCGCTTTCATTGCCAACTGCCATATAAACCCCACGAGAACCCTGACGCATGGCTGCCATCTTCCTGCTGATAGTCGTGCGTTGGCGCTGACCCCTGAAGCGGTCGAGCGCCATCCTTCAGCGACAACAGGATCCCATTATGCCTTGGAGCAATCAGAGCGGCGGCGGCGGTTGGAAGGGCGGCCCTGGAGGCCCTTGGGGCCCACGGCCCGGCGGACCAAACCAGCAGCCTGACCTTGAGGAAATTCTCCGCAGAGGCCAGGATCGCATCCGCCAAGCCATCCCGAGCGGGCGCATGGGCGGTCCCTTTGCGGTGATGATCGCCGTTGCGCTCGTGGCGCTGGTCGGCTTTTTCGGCTTCACCGTGCGCGTCAATCCCGAGGAGCTCGGCGTGGTGCTGAGATTCGGCGAGTTCGTGCGCCTGCTTCCGCCGGGCCTCAATTTCCGCTGGCCCTATCCGATCGAAGTGGTCGAGCTGCCCAAGGTCACCCGCGTCAATCGCATCGAGCTTGGCATGCGCGGCTCGGCGGAGAACCGCGAGACGTCGACCGCGGTCCGCGACGTCCCAGAGGAGAGCCTGATGCTCACCGGCGACGAGAATATCGTCGATGTCGACTTCGTGGTGTTCTGGCGCATCAGCGACGCGCCCAAATTCCTGTTCAACATCCAGGATCCCGAGATGACGGTGAAGGATGTCGCCGAGAGCGCCATGCGCGAGATCGTCGGCCAAAGCGATATCGAGCCTCTCCTCACCGAGGCCCGCGCCAAGACCGAGGCAGCGGTGCAGGCGCTGATGCAGAAGACGCTCGACTCTTATGGCGCCGGCGTGCAGGTGACCCAGGTCCAGCTCCAGAAGGTCGATCCGCCTGCACAAGTGATCGACGCCTTCCGCGACGTGCAGGCAGCCCGCGCCGATCAGGAGCGGCTGCAGAACGAGGCGCAGGCCTACGCCAACCGCATCATCCCGGAAGCCAAGGGCGAGGCCGAGCGCATCCTGCAGGCGGCGCAAGGCTATCGCGACAAGGTCGTGGCCGAATCCAAGGGTGAGGCCGACCGCTTCATCAAGATCTATCAGCAATACAAGCTCGCGCCCGACGTGACCCGCCAGCGGATGTTCCTGGAGACCATGGAGCGCGTGCTCGCCGACACCGACAAGGTGATCGTGGATGAGAAGGCCGGGTCGGGCGTGGTGCCCTACCTGCCCCTGTCGGAATTCAACAAGAAGGCCCCAGCACAGGGCCCGGCGGAGGAGAGCCAGCAATGAACAGAACCGCTCTCACCACCAGCCTGATCATCCTCGGCATCGCCGCGGTCGTGGCCTATCTGACCCTGTTCACGGTCGATCAGACCCAGCAAGCGATCGTGCTCGAATTCGGCAAGCCGAAGCGCGAGATCAAGGACCCGGGGCTGCACTACAAAGTCCCCTTCATCCAGAACGTCGAATATTTCGACAAGCGCATTCTGGACATCGATACCGCCTCGCAAGAGGTTATTGCCTCGGATCAGAAGCGGCTCGTCGTGGATGCCTTTGCGCGCTACCGGATCACCGACCCGCTGATGTTCTTCCAAAGCGTGCGCGACGAGTCCATCGCCAATTCGCGGATCGGCGCCATTCTTGAAGCTTCGCTCAGGCGCGTACTCGGCAGCGCAAGCTTCCAGTCGGTGGTGCGCGACAAGCGCGAAGAACTGATGCGCACCATTCTGAGCCAGGTCAATCAGGAAGCGAGCGGGTTTGGGGTCCAGATCGTCGACGTCCGTATCAAGCGCGTCGACCTGCCTGAAGCCAACATGCAGGCGATCTATAGGCGCATGCAGACCGAACGGCAGAGACAAGCGGCGGAGTTCCGCGCCGAAGGCGAGGGGGCCGCGCGCCGCATCCGCGCTACGGCTGACCGCCAGGTCACCGTGATTAAGGCCGACGCCACCGGCGAATCCGAGCGCATCAGAGGCGACGGCGACGCCCAGAGGAACCGCATCTATGCGGAGGCCTTCAACCAGGATCCCGAGTTCTTCGGTTTCTACCGATCAATGCAGGCCTATGAAAAGGGTCTGCAAGCCGGCGACACGCGGCTGCTGTTGAGCCCGGACTCAGAATTCTTCAAATATTTCAACGATGCCTCTGGCAACGCGCCGCCTCCCGCCAAGTCCGGCGAGCATCCCACGTCGCCGACCGGAACCAAGCCGGCGCCTGAAGCGGCGACGCCACCACCAGCAGAGCCAGAGCCGCGTGCAGCGGCCTCCGGCGAGCCGAGCGCGCCGACTCCGCCGCCGCAATAGGCCGCTCGTGCCGGCATCATGAGCGATCTTGTCGTTGCCATTGGCCTCGTTCTCGTGATCGAAGGCCTATTGTGGTCGCTCTTTCCCGGACTCGGGCGAAAGCTGCTTGAAATCACCGCCGGCACGCCGGAATCGTCTCTGCGCATGGCAGGCGCCGTGGCCGTTGCGGTTGGTGTGGCGGTCGTATGGCTCGTGCGCGGCTAGGCCATGCCTCGGCGCGCGCGACTCTCCTGCCAAGCCTCGACGATTTGCGCTACCATGACAGCCTTACACTTAAGTATTGGGAGCAGTTGAGATGAGCGGGTCGACACGCGGCGCTCCGGCGGGGAGGTGGACATTCATGCCCTCCAGCCTGAAGGCAGCCGCGCTTGCGCTCCTCTTTTCCGTCCAGGCATTCATCGGCACTGCCAGCTTGGCGCGTGGGCCTGAATCGGTGGCCAGCGTTGCGGAAGGCCTCCAGGATACCGTGGTCAACATCTCCACCACCCAGACCCTCAAGGGCGGCGACGAGAAGAGCGAGCCGCCAGGGCCTGGACCGAAAGGCTCGCCGTTCGAGGAATTCTTCAATGACTTCTTTGACGAGCAGGACAAGGAAGGACTGCCCCGCAAGGTGAGCTCGCTCGGCTCAGGCTTTGTCGTCGACCCCGCGGGGCTGATCGTAACCAACAATCACGTCATCGAAGGCGCGGATGAGATCATCGTCAATTTCACCGACGGCTCCAAACTGAAGGTGACCAAGATCCTTGGTCATGATCCGAAGACCGATCTCGCGCTGCTCAAGGTCGAGCCGAAACAGCCGCTGAAGGCCGCGAAGTTCGGGGACTCCGCCAAGATGCGGGTGGGGGATTGGGTCATGGCCATCGGCAATCCCTTCGGCCTCGGCGGCACCGTCACCGTGGGAATCATCTCGGCCACCAAGCGTGACATCAACTCAGGGCCCTACGACGATTTCCTCCAGACGGACGCCGCCATCAATCGCGGCAATTCCGGCGGTCCGCTGTTTAACATGGACGGAGAGGTCATCGGCGTGAACACCGCCATCATCTCGCCGACCGGCGGCTCGATCGGCATCGGTTTCGCCGTGCCGTCCAACAGCGCGGTGCAGGTCGTCGATCAGCTGAAGGAATACGGCGAAACCCGCCGGGGCTGGCTCGGCGTGCATGTACAGAACGTGACCGGCGAGATTGCCAAGAGCATGGGGTTGCAGGAGCCGGTGGGGGCCCTCGTTGCCAGCGTCGCACCTGGGGGCCCAGCCGATCTTGCCGGACTGAAGCCGAGCGACATTATCCTCAAATTTGACGGCCAGCCGGTCGAGACCATGCGCAGCCTGCCGAAGGCGGTTGCCTCAACACCTATCGGCAAACCCGTCGACATCGAGGTCCAGCGTGCCGGGGAGGTGCTGCACCTGACTGTGACGGTGGGCAGGCTTCCCGAAGAAGCCGAGAAAGCCGAAGCCGAGGCCGAGCCAAGCCCCGATACCGACGAGCCGGAGGAGGAGCCCGACCATGAAGAGTTGCTCGGCCTCTCGATCTCCCCGCTCACCGAAGAGCTGCGCAACCAATTCCATATCGGCAAGACCGTCGAGGGCGTAGTGATCACCAAAGTCGTCGCGAACAGCCCGGCGGCGCAGAAGGACGTGAAACCTGGCGATGTCATTGTCGAGGTCACCCAGGAGCGGGTGAACGATCCTGGGGAAGTCGTCGCCAGGGTCGCGGCGGTGAGGAAGTCGGGCCGAAAGTCGGTGTTGTTGCTGATTTCCGACGCCAAGGGTGGGCTCCGCTTCGTTGCGGTGCCCGTCGCCTGAGCGATAGGCTCCTCCCGTGCCGATTAACGCCGTCCTGATCGCAGGCCCGACGGCGAGCGGCAAATCCGGCGTCGGCCTCGAGCTTGCCTGCCGTCTCGGCGGCACTGTCATCAATGCAGATTCCATGCAAGTCTATCGCGAGCTTCGCGTGCTCACGGCGCGGCCGAGTGAGAGCGAGGAGGCGCGTGCCCCCCATCGCCTCTATGGCACCTTCTCCGCAGCCGACGCCTGTTCCGTCGGACGCTGGCTCGACGACGTCGCCCATGCCCTGGCAGAAGCGCGATGGGAGGGGAGGTTGCCGATCCTGGTCGGGGGCACCGGACTCTATTTCAAGGCCCTGACCGACGGTCTCGCGCCGGTCCCCAATATTCCCGCCGAGCTGAGCTCCTATTGGCGGGAGCATGCCGCCGCGCGAAGCAGCGACGCCCTGCATCAAGAGCTCGCCGCGCGCGATCCGGCGATGGCGGCAAAACTGAAGCCCGCAGATCTGCAACGCATCGTGCGCGCTCTCGAGGTGATCGACGCGACAGGAATCTCGCTGGCTGAATGGCAAGGGGGAAGCGCGGCGCCGCTGCTCGCACCAAGCAATGTGCTGCCGCTCGTCATCGCTCCGGAGCGGGAGTCGCTCTACGCCGCGATCGACGCACGCTTCGACCGCATGATCGCGAATGGCGCGATCGAAGAGGTGTGCGAGCTCCTCGATCTTGGGCTCGATCCAGGCCTTCCAGCCATGCGGGCGCACGGCGTGCGCGAGCTGGCGGCGTTTCTTTCCGGCGCCGTCAGCCGCGAAGACGCGGTGGCGAAGGCCAAGACCGAGAGCCGCCGCTACGCCAAGCGGCAAATGACCTGGTTGCGGCGCTTTATGTCTGATTGGCAGTGGTTTCCCGATGCCGCCGCTGCCATTGACGCGGCAACCGCGACGTTCGCTACACGGTGACTTGCGTGCCGATCTCGACCACGCGGTCGGTGGGCAGCTGGAAATAACTCGACGCGTCGTCGGCATTTTGCGCAAGGAAGATGAACAGTCTGTCCTGCCACGCCGGCATGCCGGATCGCGGGTCACGCCGCACCGAGCGCCGCGACAGGAAGAACGACGTGGACATGATGTCGAACGTCCAGCCGGCCTTCCGCGCGATGGCGAGCGCTTTGGGAATGTTGGGCGTCTCCATGAAGCCAAAATGCAGCACCACGCGCATGAAACTCTCGCCGAGCGGCTCGATCTCGACGCGGTCCTTGGTGGCGATCCTCGGCACGTACTCGGTGATGATGGTGAGGATTACATTGCTCTCATGCAGCACCTTGTAGTGCTTCAGGCTGTGCAACAGCGCGGTCGGCGCGCTGTCCGGCGTAGCGGTGAGGAACACGGCGGTGCCCGGCACCCGTGGCCGCGGCTTTTTCTCCAGCGACTCAATCAGGTCGCCAGAGGCGTTTCCAACTTTCGCGTCTTCCCAGCAAGGATTCTCGCGCCACGCCGCCAAGTCAGCATGATCACGATCACGAAGCCGCCGATCATAAGCGGCACCCAGCCGCCGTGAAACACTTTGAGCATGTTGGCGGTGAGGAAGGTGGTATCGATGAGAAAGAAGGGTACGATCAGCGCCGCTGCCGCCCACATCGGCCACTTCCACGCTCTCCAGATCACCACGAAGGCCATCATCGCCGTCACCACCATGGTGCCACTTACCGCGATGCCATAGGCGGAAGCCAGCGCGCTTGACGATTCGAACTGCGCCACAAGGAAGAGCACGCCGACCAGGAGCATGCCGTTGACGCGCGGAATGTAGATCTGGCCGGCTTGGGTTTCCGAGGTGCGCTGGATG
>DATFVP010000212.1:0-2833 GCA_035260285.1 Methyloceanibacter sp. | reverse complement strand
CAGCGGACAAGGACGGTACTTGGAGTCGGCAAGTCCCTCATAGAGTACCTGCATGATCGACAGGCAGGTGTCGAGGCCAATGAAGTCGGCAAGCTGCAACGGGCCCATCGGATGGTGAGCGCCGAGCCGCATCGCCGTATCGATGGCATCGACTGAGCCCACGCCCTCATAGAGCGTGTACACCGCTTCGTTGATCATCGGCAGGAGCACGCGATTGACCATGAAGGCTGGGAAGTCCTCCGAAACTGCGGTGGTCTTGCCGAGCGTCTCAACGAATTCCTTGGCGCGTGCGAAGGTCACGTCCTCGGTAGCGATGCCGCGGATCATCTCGACCAGCTCCATCACCGGCACCGGGTTCATGAAATGCAGCCCGATGAAGCGCTCAGGCCGGTCGGTGGCGGCGGCGAGCCTGGTGATGGAAATCGACGAGGTGTTGGTGGCGATGACGGCCTCAGGCTTGAGAAAGGGACAAAGCGCCACGAAGATCTTGCGCTTCACCGTCTCGTCTTCGGTCGCCGCCTCGATCACCAGATCGACGTCTGACAAGCCCTGATAGTTCTCGGCGTAGGTGATCCGGGAGAGCGCCTGCTTGCGCTCCTCCTCGGTGATCTTGCCCGAAGCGACCTGGCGAGTGAGGTTCCTGTCGATCAGCTCGAGTGCCTTGTCGACCTTCTCTTTGGTCAGGTCGTTGAGCACGACATCGTAGCCTGCGAGCGCGATCACATGCGCAATGCCATTGCCCATTTGCCCGCTGCCGATGATCCCGATCTTGCGAATGGGCGTCATGTCATTCTCCTGCGGCGAAGGCTCGGTGAGGATTCCCTTCGCGCCAACTATCTCGTCCATGGTCATTCCTCATGCACCCGCTGGCTCAATACCCTGCCTTTTTCAGCTCGGCGTCGAGCTCCGGCAGGACGGTGAACAGATCGCCGACTAGGCCGTAATCGGCAACTTGGAAGATAGGGGCCTCGGCATCCTTGTTGATGGCGACGATGATTTTCGAATCCTTCATCCCGGCGAGATGCTGGATGGCGCCGGAAATACCGACGGCGATGTAAAGCTCTGGCGCCACCACCTTGCCGGTCTGACCGACCTGGTGATCGTTCGGCATGTAGCCGGCATCGACCGCAGCGCGAGAGGCACCGACGGCCGCACCGAGACGGTCGGCCAGCGGCTCGATCAGCGTCTTGAAGTTCTCGCCCGATTGCATGCCGCGCCCGCCTGAGACGACGATGCGCGCCGCGGTCAGCTCCGGCCGCTCGCTCACGCTGATCTCGCTCTTCTCGAAGCTCGATAAGCCAAGTGCCGCAGGCGCCGCGATGGTCTCGATACTTGCGCTTCCTCCCTCGGCCGCCGAGGCGAAAGCTGTGGTGCGCACGGTGGCGACGACCTTCTTGTCGCCGGTCTTGATCGTCTCGAGCGCGTTTCCGGCATAGACCGGGCGCACGAAGGTGTCCGGCGACTTCACCTCGATAATGTCGGAGATCTGCGCCACGTCGAGCAGAGCCGCGACGCGCGGGGCGACGTTCTTGCCCATGGTAGTCGCCGGCGCGAGCAGCACGTCATACTTTTGCATCAACGGCACGATCAGATTGGCCGTCTCTTCGGCGAGGCGCTCTTTGAGCTGCGGCGCCTCGGCGAGCAGCACCTGACACACGCCGGCAAGCTTGGCCGCTTCTTCGGCAACGCTCCGGGCATTTTCGCCGGCGACGAGGATGTCGACCTCGCCGCCGAACTTCGCAGCGGCGTCGAGCGCCTTGGCGGTCGCCGGGGCCAGAGTCTTGTTGTCGTGCTCGGCGAGAAGCAGGACCGCCATTTACAGCACTCCCGCCTCGTTCTTAAGTTTGTCGATGAGAATGGCGACGCTGTCGACCTTGACGCCCGCCTCACGGCCCTTCGGCTCGGCGACACCGAGCACCTTGAGCCTCGGCGCGATGTCGACGCCGAGCGCCTCCGGCGTGATTTCGTCGATCGGCTTCTTCTTGGCCTTCATGATGTTGGGAAGCGAAGCGTAGCGCGGCTCATTGAGCCTGAGGTCTGTGGTGATCACCGCCGGGCGCGAAAGCAGCAGGGTCTCGAGCCCGCCGTCAACCTCGCGCACCACTCTCACTTTGCCGTTGGCGAATTTGATCTTCGAGGCGAAGGTGCCTTGCGGCCAGCCGAGCAGCCCCGCCAGCATCTGGCCCGACTGATTGGCGTCGTCGTCGATCGCCTGCTTGCCCATGATGACGAGATCGGCCTTCTCGTTCTGGACCACGCGCTTCAGGACCTTGGCGACGCCGAGCGGCTCGACCAGCGCATCGGTCTTCACCAGGATGGCGCGGTCGGCGCCCATGGCGAGCGCAGTGCGGAGCGTATCTTGCGATTTGACCGAGCCGATCGACACGGCGACCACCTCGGTCGCCTCTCCGCGCTCCTTGATGCGAACCGCCTCCTCGACGGCGATCTCGTCGAAGGGGTTCATCGACATCTTGACGTTGGCGAGGTCGACCCCGGTGCCGTCAGACTTGACGCGGACCTTGACGTTGAAGTCGACGACACGCTTCACAGGAACGAGAATCTTCATGCGGCTATTCTTTCCCGCACGTGCTTTTGTTACCCCCCGAACGCACACGAAGCACGTTATCTCGCAAGTGCGAGATGGCACGGACGGTACTGCCGGCAACCGCGCAAGTCAATGGTTCCTAGGCTTTTCGAGCGGCTGTCAGGCCCCTCCCCTGGTGCGGTCGAAGAGCGGTACACCGCGCCGCCGCATGAACAGGATCAGGATGGCACCTGCCGCCAAACCCCCGATATGCGCCCCCCAGGCGACACTCTCCTCGGTATCGATCAG
>DATFVP010000211.1:0-5987 GCA_035260285.1 Methyloceanibacter sp. | reverse complement strand
CGCAGCAGGACATGCGCTCTCAGCATCGAGCGGGCTCTGATCGTCGGCATAGCGGGCATTGCGCAGATTGAGCCGCCCACCCCAGGTGAAGGCCTGGTTATGGCGCCCGGAGCGTGTCGGCATCACGCAATCGAACATGTCGATGCCGCGGGCGATCGCAGCGAGCATGTCCTGAGGAGTGCCGACGCCCATGAGATAACGCGGCCGGTCCTCCGGCAGCACTGACGTGGTCAGCGTAACAGTGTCGAGCATCGCCTCTTGCCCCTCGCCCACCGCAAGCCCGCCGATGGCGTAACCGTCGAAGCCGACATCCTGGAGTGCGCCAGCACTCTGCTCACGAAGGTCGGGATAGATGCTGCCCTGCACGATGCCGAACAGAGCCTGGCCCGGCGCGGCCATGCTTTGAAACGCCTGCTTGGAGCGCTCCGCCCAGCGCATCGACAGCTCCATGGAGGATCTTGCCTCGTCATGTGTCGCGGGGAACGGCGTGCATTCGTCGAGCACCATCTGAATGTCGGCGCCGAGCAGGCATTGCACCTCGATGGCGCGCTCGGGCGTGAGCAGATGCGTGGCGCCGTCGATGTGCGACTGGAAAGTGACGCCGTGCTCCTCGATCCGTCGGAGCTTCGACAGCGACATCACCTGATAGCCTCCTGAATCGGTGAGGATCGGCCCGTCCCAGCCCATGAAGCGATGCAAGCCCCCGAGCTTGGCGATGCGCTCGGCGCCTGGCCGCAACATCAGATGATAAGTGTTGGCGAGGATGATGTCGGCGCCCGTCGCCCGCACTGTCTCCGGCAGCATGGCCTTGACCGTGGCTGCTGTCCCCACCGGCATGAAGGCGGGCGTGCGGATACGCCCTCGCGGCATGGCGATCTCGCCGCGCCGCGCCCGACCGTCTTGCGCCTTCAAGATAAAGGCGAATGGCTTTGTCACATCACGCTGCATCGGGGCTCAGTAGACAGGCATCGCCGTAAGAATAGAAGCGGTAACGCTCGGCGATGGCATGGGCGTAGGCGCGCTTCATGAGGTCAAGTCCGGAGAAGGCCGCGACCAACATGAACGGGGTCGAGCGCGGCAAATGGAAGTTGGTCACCAGACCATCGACGAAGCGGAAGCGATAGCCAGGCGTGATGAACAGATTGGTAGCGTCGAAGAAGGGCGCAAGCTTGCCTGATCTGTCGGTGGCGCTCTCAAGCAGGCGGAGTGACGTGGTGCCGACGGCGACGATCTTCCCTCCCCCCGCCTTAACCTCATTGAGCGCGGCGGCGGCCTCCTCGGAGATCGTCCCGGTCTCTTCATGCATGACATGGCCTCCGGTGTCGGCGCTGCGTACCGGCAAGAAGGTGCCTGGGCCCACATGCAAGGTCACGAAGTGCAGCGAGACGCCGCGCGCACGAAGGGAATCCATCAACGCTCTCGTGAAATGCAAGCCTGCGGTCGGCGCCGCCACTGCACCTTCCTCACGGGCAAAAACGGTCTGGTAGTCGATGCGGTCCTCCTTGTCCGGCGACCGCCGCGAGGCGATGTAGGCCGGAAGCGGCATGACGCCTAGATGATCGATCGCATCATCGAGGCTTGCATCGCTGAAATCGAAAACGAGCGTCACCTCGCCCTCCGCCCCGCGCTCTTGCACCGTCGCGGCAAGCGTGCCGAGAAGGCACACCCACTCCCCTTCGCCGAACACGATGCGGTCTCCGGCCCTCAAGCGCTTCGCGGGCCTTGCCAGCGCCGTCCAGCGGCTTGCGTCTAGGCGCCCGGTGAGCGTGACCGAGACTTGCGCGGATGTGCCGTCACGCTCGCGCGTTCCTCTCAGCTCGGCAGGGATGACCTTGGTATCGTTGAACACGAGCGCATCGCCTGGCGCGAGCAGCGAAGGGAGTTCGGCGATCATCCGATCGGCAAAGGGCGGGTTGGCGCCGGGTTCGACCACCAGAAGCCGCGCCGCGTCGCGCGGGCTCGCTGGCCTGAGCGCGATCAGCTCCTCCGGTAGGCGGTAGTCGAATTCGTCGACGCGCACGTGGATCGGACGCAGGGATCAGCCAGCGTCTGCCGCCGCCACCCGCATGGAGACGATCTTGTCCGGCTTAGCCGGAGGCTCGCCGCGCGTGATCTTGTCGACATTCTCCATGCCTTTGCTGACGCGCCCCCACACGGTGTACTGGCCGTCGAGGAAGGTCGCGTCGTCGAAGCAGATGAAGAACTGGCTGTCGGCCGAGTCTGGCGACTGCGCGCGCGCCATGGAAACGGCGCCGCGGATATGAGGTTCCTTTGAGAACTCGGCGCGGAGCTTCTGGCCGGAGCCGCCGCGACCCGTGCCGGTGGGATCGCCGGTTTGCGCCATGAAGCCGTCGATGACGCGGTGGAACAGGACGCCGTCATAGAAGCCCTGACGCGCGAGTTCCTTGATGCGCGCGACATGGTTGGGCGCTAGGTCTGGCCTGAGCTCAACGGTGACCGGCCCGCGCGTCGTCTCGATGATCAATGTATCCTCAGCTGTTGCCGCCATATCGGACCTCCTATTGCTGGGCCTTTAGCAGTTTGGTCGCGGCCTGCTTCGATGCATCGTCGGCGTCGGCCGCAATCTGCATCTTGACGATCTTGTCGGGATTGGACGGTGGCTCGCCAGGCTTGATCTTGTTGACGGCTTCCATGCCGTCGATCACCTGGCCCCAGATCGTGTATTTGCCGTTGAGGAAAGGCGCCGGCGCAAAGTCGATGAAGAACTGGCTGTTGGCGCTGTTAGGATCGTTTGAGCGAGCCGCGCCGATGGTGCCGCGCTCGAAGCTTGCGCTATTGCTGAACTCTGCCGGCACATCCGGATATTTCGAGCCGCCGGTGCCGGTGCCGGTGGGATCGCCGGTCTGCGCCATGAAGCCCGGGATGACGCGATGGAATACGATGCCGTCGTAGAAGCCCTCGCGGGTGAGCTTCTTCACGCGCTCGACATGCTTCGGCGCGAGATCGGGGCGAAGCAGGATGGTAACGCGGCCGTCCTTGAGGTCGAGCAGCACCACATTCTCCAACGGATCGGCGGCAAGGCTCGGGCGCGGCGTGGCACAGGCTACGGCGGCAAGGACAACAGCAACGGCAAGAACGCGGGTGAGCATCATACGGAAAATTTCCTCTTCAAGGCTATGGCCACTTGGGCCGGGACGAAGGCGGTAACGTCGCCGCCCATGGCGGCAATCTGACGGACGAAGCTCGCAGCGATGTAACGGGTTCCCGGCGAAGAGGCCAGAAACACCGTCTCAACGCCCGGTACCATGGCGGCGTTCATTCCGGCCATCTGCATTTCGTAGTCGAAATCGGCTGCATCGCGCAGGCCGCGAATGATAACGCTGGCGCCGGCCTCGCGTGCCGCGGTCACGGTCAGCGTGTCGAAGGTGGTGACGTCCAATCCGGCACCTGTCTCGTCGACCACGGGACGGAGCGCGTCAACCACCATGGCGAGCCGCTCCTCGGCGCTGAACAGAGCGTGCTTGTTATGATGGGTGCCGACGGCGACGACCAGGCGATCGACGAGCTTCACCGCGCGCCTGGCGATGTCGAGATGGCCGAAGGTCACGGGATCGAAGCTGCCGGGATAGAAACCAGTACGGGTCATCGGCCCCTTCTAGCCGCGCGGCGATAGCGCCCGCAAGGGCCGCTCATGCCGAAGACTTAGGTTAACTCTCTTCGGTCGATCCGTCGTCCTCACCGTCGGGACCTTCTTCCTGCGAACCCTCGTCCTCAGGCCCGTCGTCGAGGGACACCTCGCCAGCGTGGCCTTCTTCACCGTTGCCGTTCTCGACGTCGGGAATGTGCTCGACCGAGACCACGCGCTCTCCTTCCCCGGTATCGAACACGATCACCCCTTGCGTCGAGCGGCCCATGACGCTGATGCCTTCCACCGGAATGCGGATCAGCTGACCCCGGTCGGTGACGAGCATGATCTGGTCGCCTTCCTCCACTGGGAAGGAGCCGATCAGCTTGCCGTTCCGCTGGTTCACGGTCATGGCGATGATGCCTTTGCCGCCGCGTCCGGAGATGCGGTACTCGTAGGCCGACGTGCGCTTGCCGTAGCCGTTCTCTGACACGGTCAGCACGAACTCCTCGTGCGCGCTGAGCTCGGCATAACGCTCAGGCGTGAGCACGACTTCCTGACCGTTGCCTTCGCTTTCCACGTCCTGCTCCTGCTCAGCGCCGCCCCGGCGCATCATGTTCGCCTGGCGCACATAGGCCACGCGCTCGGCGGGAAGCGCCTCGATATGGCCGAGGATGGCCATGGAGATCACCTCGTCCTTGCCTTCGAGCTTGATGCCGCGGACGCCTGCCGACTCGCGGCCCTTGAACACGCGTACGTCGGTCACCGGGAAGCGAATCGCCTGCCCTTCGGCCGTGGTCAGTAGCACGTCCTTGTGCTCGTCGCAGACCGCAACGCCGATGATGCGGTCGCCCTCCTCGAGCTTCATGGCAATCTTGCCGTTCTGCCTCACCTCGATGAAGTCGGAGAGCTTGTTGCGCCGGACGGTGCCGCCATTGGTGGCGAACATCACGTCGAGTTTAGCCCAGCTTGCCTCATCCTCGGGCAGCGGCAGGATGGTGGTGATGTTCTCGTCCTTCTCGAGGGGCAGAAGATTGATCAGCGCCTTGCCGCGCGCCTGCGGTGCCGCGATGGGCAGCCGCCACACCTTCATCTTGTAGGCCATGCCGCGCGAGGAGAAGAACAGCACCGGAGTGTGCGTGTTGGCGATAAAGATGCGAGTGACGAAATCCTCCTCGCGCGTGGCCATGCCGGCGCGGCCTTTGCCGCCGCGCCGCTGCGCACGATAGCTCGAGAGCGGCACACGCTTGATGTAGCCCTTGTGGCTGACGGTAACGACCATGTCCTCGCGCTGGATCAGGTCCTCGTCCTCGACCTCGGCGTCCATTTCGAAGATCTCGGTGCGGCGCGGGGTGCCGAACTGCGTCTTGATGGCGTTGAGCTCGTCCTTGACGATGGCGATGATGCGCGCGCGGGACCGGAGGATGGCGAGATAGTCGGTGATCTCGCCGCCGAGCTTTGAAAGCTCATCGCCGATCTCGTCGCGGCCGAGCGCGGTGAGGCGCTGCAGCCTGAGGTCGAGGATGGCGCGGGCCTGATCCTCGGAGAGGCGGTAGGTCCCTTGCGCCGAGACCTTGTGACCCGGGTCGGCGACGAGCTCGACCAGGGGGATCACGCCCTTTGCCGGCCAGTCCCTGGCCATCAATTGCTCGCGCGCCGCCGCGGGGTCAGGCGCTTTCCGGATCAGCGCGATGACCTCGTCGATATTGGCGACGGCGATGGCGAGGCCGACCAGCACATGGGCGCGATCGCGTGCCTTGCGCAGCAGGAACTTGGTGCGGCGCCCGATTACCTCCTCGCGGAAATCGGTGAAGGCGCGGATCATGTCCTTGAGGTTGAGCTGTTCGGGCCGGCCGCCGATCAGCGCCACCACATTGGCGCCGAAGGTCGATTGCAGCGGCGAGAAGCGGTAGAGCTGGTTCAGCACCACGTCGGCCATGGCGTCGCGCTTCAGCTCGATGACCACGCGCATGCCGTCGCGGCTCGACTCGTCGCGAATGTCGGAGATGCCCTCGATCTTCTTCTCGCGCACGAGCTCGGCGATCTTCTCAACCATTGCCGCCTTGTTCACCTGATAGGGAATCTCGGTGATGACCAGCGCCTCGCGCTCCTTGCGCAGGATTTCGGTGGTAACGCGGCCGCGCATCAGGATCGAGCCGCGGCCCTTGTGATAGGCGGACCGGATGCCTGCCTTGCCGAGGATGAGGGCGCCGGTGGGGAAGTCCGGGCCAAGGACGATCTCGATCAGCTCCTCAATGGAGATCGCAGGATTGTCGAGATAGGCGACACAGGCGTCGATCACCTCGCCGAGATTGTGCGGCGGGATGTTGGTCGCCATGCCGACGGCGATGCCGCCGGCGCCGTTGACCAGCAGGTTCGGGAATTTCGCCGGCAGCACCAC
>DATFVP010000210.1:0-3982 GCA_035260285.1 Methyloceanibacter sp. | reverse complement strand
ATATAGAGCATCATCGGCTCGATGCTTGCCTGCGGCTGTCCGGCCAGAACCGACATCGCTTTTCCTCATCCTCTCCGGTGCAGTACCATATCGTCGCGGTGGATCAGCTCCGGGTCGCCACGGTAGCCGAGAATCTCCGTCAATTCACTGCTCTTGCGGCCGACGATGCGGCGCGCGTCCTCGTGGTCATAGGCGGCAAGGCCTCGGCCAAGCTCGGCGCCCTCGCCGTTCCTGATGACCACGGCGTCGCCGCGCTCGAAGCTTCCTTCTATCCTGGTGACGCCGGCCGGCAACAGGCTCTTGCCGCGCGTGAGCGCCTCGGCGGCGCCCCTGTCGACGATCACCGCGCCTTTCGGCTCGAGCGTGCCCCCGATCCAGCGCTTGCGTGCCGCCACGGGATCTGAATGCGCAAGGAACCAGGTGCATCCGCCGCTCCCGGCAAGCGCTGCAAGCGGATTGAGCACTTTGCCGCTCGCAATGGCCATATGCGTGCCGCCTGCGACCGCGATCTTCGCCGCCTCGATCTTGGTCACCATGCCGCCGCGCGACAGCTCGGAGCCGACATCGCCGGCCATGGCTTCGATCTCAGGCGTGATGTCGCGGACTTCGTCCAGCCGCTTTGCGTCGGGCGTCGACCCAGGAGGCGCGGAATAGAAGCCGTCGACGTCGGACAGCAAGACCAGGCAATCTGCGCTCATCATCGAGGCGACGCGCGCGGCGAGCCGGTCGTTATCGCCGTAGCGGATCTCGCTGGTCGCCACCGTGTCGTTCTCGTTGACCACCGGCACGGCGCCAAGCTTGAGCAGGGTGGTCACGGTGTTGCGCGCGTTGAGATAGCGCCGCCGTTCCTCGGTATCTCCGAGCGTCAGGAGGACCTGCGCCGCGACGATGCAACGGGCGCGGAAGGCGTCCTCATAAGCATGCGCGAGTGCGATCTGCCCGACGGCTGCAGCGGCCTGGCTGTCCTCGAGCTTGAGCGGCCCCTTTGGCAGCTTCAGCACATTGCGCCCGAGCGCGATGGCGCCTGACGACACGACGATGATCTCCTTGCCTCGCGCCTTAAGCTCGGCGATGTCGTTGCAGAGCGAGCCGAGCCACGGCGCTTTCAGCGCGCCGCTCGCGCTATCGACGAGGAGCGACGAGCCGATCTTGACCACGAGGCGCTTGGCGCTTGCCCATTCGGTTCTCATGGCTGCCATCCGGCTTCGCGCGGCTCAGGCGCGTTGCGTTCCGCGCGAGCTGCCCTGATCATTTCGGCGAGCTCGCGTAACGCGGGCGTCATGCCTTTCCCGCTCACCGCCGAAAGGACGAGGGGCTTGCGGCGCGCCGCCGTGGCAAGCGACTTCGCCTTGCGCTTCAGCTCGTCGTCAGGCACTGCGTCTGACTTCGACAGCGCCACGATCTCCGGCTTGTCCTCGAGCCCAGCGCCATAGGCTTCGAGCTCGCCGCGGATGATGCAATAGGCCTGGGCTGGATCGTCAAGGGTCGCGTCGACGAGATGCAGGAGCACGGCGCAGCGCTCGACGTGACCGAGAAAGCGGTCGCCGATGCCCGCACCTTCATGTGCGCCTTCGATCAATCCCGGAATGTCGGCAAGCATGAAGTCTGTGCTGTCGACTCGCACCACGCCGAGATTGGGATGGAGAGTGGTGAAGGGATAGTCGGCGATCTTCGGTTTCGCCGCGCTCACCGCCGCTAGGAAGGTCGACTTGCCGGCATTGGGCAGGCCGACGAGCCCGGCATCGGCTATCAGCTTCAGCCTCAGCCAGATGGTCATCTCCTCGCCGGGCTGCCCGGGATTGGCCCGGCGCGGCGCCCGGTTGGTGGAGGACTTGAAGCGCGTGTTGCCGAAGCCGCCATTGCCGCCGCGGAGCAGCACCACGCGGTCGCCGGGCTTGACCAGGTCGGCGATCAGCGTCTCGCCGTCCTCCTCGAAAACTTGCGTGCCGGGCGGCAGGTTCAGCACGACGTCGGCGCCGCCTGCGCCGGTGCGGTTCTGGCCCATGCCGTTGCCGCCCTTTTTCGCTTTGAAGTGTTGCTTGTAGCGATAGTCGAGCAGCGTGTTGAGGTTCTCCACGCATTCGAGGATAACGTCGCCGCCCTTGCCGCCGTCACCGCCGTCAGGACCACCGAACTCGATGAACTTCTCGCGCCGGAAGCCGACGCAGCCATTGCCGCCGTCGCCGGAGCGCACATAAACCTTGGCTTGATCGAGGAACTGCATGGAACGCGGTCACGAGACTAGGGGCCACCTCTCCCCTTGGGCGAGAGGTCGCGCCGAGCTGGCTCGGCGGGTCAAGGGTGTTAAAGCATAGCTTGCTTAGCTTAAAACCTCCCTCACCCCAACCCTCTGCCGGCTGGGGAGAGGGGGAGCGCTTCCGGCCCAGGGCGTAAAGAGGCAAGCGCCCGCTCGCGGGTGAGCCGGTAGGTGAGGCAGCGCGCCTTGTTGTTGCGCGCGGCGCAGTCGCGCAACACTTCACCTGAAGGCTCGAAGCCGAGCTTGGCGATCACCCGTGCGGAGGCCGGGTTCTCCTTGAAATGGCCGACCGTGAGGTAATCGAAGCGCTCCTTGGCGAAGGCATGCACGATGAGCGCCCGCGCCGCCTCAGTGGCGTAGCCCATCCCCCAATAGGGCTTGCCGATCCAATATCCCATCTCGGCGTGGTCCTTCTCGGTGGCGCGATAGCCGATGCAGCCGATCAGCGCGCCGGCGCGGTCGATGGCGAAGGCGATGCCTTCTTCGCCGGCCTGCAGGCTTTGGATCCAATCGACCGCCATCTGCTCGCTATAGGGATGCGGGATGGTTCCCGTCATGCTGGCGACCTCGTAGTCGCTGGCAAGCAGGCTGATGCTCGCGGCGTCGGCTAGCACCGGCGCGCGCAACAGAAGTCTTTCAGTGCCGATCACCACGCCGATAACATACGCGGCCCCGCGCCCCGAGGCGAGACGCGAATGGCCGGGACAAGCCCGGCCATAACGAGGTCGCGCCAAAAGGAAGTTAGCTCTGCTTCACCGAAACGTAGACGCGGCCCTTGTGCTTGGTGGCGAACTCCACCTCGCCCTCGCGGACCGCGAACAGCGTGTGGTCCACGCCCATGCCGACGCCGTCGCCGGGATGCCATTTCGTACCGCGCTGGCGCACGATGATGTTGCCGGGAATGACGCGCTGGCCGCCCGACTTCTTGACGCCGAGCCGCCTTCCGGCTGAGTCGCGGCCGTTGCGTGATGAGCCACCGGCTTTCTTATGTGCCATGGTCTTGTTCCTTACTTCTTCTTCGCGGGCTTGGCCGCAGGCTTCTTGGCTGCAGCCTTTGCCGCTGGCTTCTTGACCGCAGCCTTGGCTGCAGGTTTCTTAGCTGGAGCAGCCTTCTTCTCAGGCGAAGCCTTCTTCGCCGCTGGCTTCTTCGCAGACTTCGCCTCGGGCTTGGCTTCATCGGCTTCAGCCTTATTGGCCTCAACCTTCTTCGGCTCAGGGCGCGCCACCTTGGTCTGAGACGGCTTCTTGCCGTCGGTGAGGATCTCGGTGATGCGGAGCAGCGTCAGATCCTGGCGATGCCCCCTCTTGCGGCGGTAGTTCTTGCGGCGCTTCTTCTTAAACACGATGATCTTGCCACCGCGAGTCTGCTCCATCACCTCGGCGGCAACCAGCGCGCCAGCAATGGTCGGGCTGCCCGTCTTCGGGCTGTCGCCGCCAAGCAGCAGCACCTCGCCGATTTCGATGATATCGCCTGGCTCGCCCGCGACGCGCTCGATCTCAATAATGTCGTTCGGCTCCACGCGATATTGCTTGCCGCCCGTGCGAATGACCGCGAACATGTCTCGCTCTCGTCTCTAACTCTTGGCTTGGAAAGCCGGCCTTGCCTAGGCCGCCTTGGCAGGGGGCCAGAGAAAATGGCGGGTTCAGAGGCTCAAAGAGCCGATCCCGCCAAGCGACGCACTATATAAATCAAAGACTATAAGTCAATCGCCAGCGTTGAGCGGC
>DATFVP010000209.1:0-3741 GCA_035260285.1 Methyloceanibacter sp. | reverse complement strand
CTCGACCGCACAACTATCGCCGATTCCCTCAGCGCATCGCTTCTCCTCGATGAGCCGGAAAGCGGCGAGCAGGAGATGGCGCATCTCTAAAGGCGCCCCCCTACCTCCTAAATTGGAAACAAATTCCACTCCCTGACCGTTTCGTAGCGGACGGGGCTTCCGACCACATGACAAAGTGGTAAGGTCAAGGCTTGATAAAGTCTACAGACTAGATAGAGTTAAGGGTGTTCCATAAAGGAGATCGCACCCATGAGGAGATTTCGAAACACCCTGGCCGCCGTTGCGGCAGCTGGAATCACGGCAATCGCCGCAAGCGCTGCGCTTGCCGACGCCACCCTGCTCAATGCGAGCTACGACCCCACCCGTGAACTCTATAAAGCCGTGAATGAGGCCTTCGCCAAGGAGTGGAAGGCCAAGACCGGAGAGAACGTGAAGATCGAGCAGTCGCATGGCGGCTCCGGCAAGCAGGCGAGAGCTGTCATCGATGGCCTGCAAGCCGACGTGGTCACCCTCGCTCTTCAGGGCGACATCGACCAGATTGCCAAGGCCGGCAGGATCAAGCCCGACTGGCAACAGCGCCTCGGCAACAACTCATCGCCCTACACCTCGACCATCGTGTTCCTGGTGCGCAAGGGCAATCCCAAATCCATCAAGGACTGGGATGACCTGACCAGGGACGGCGTCGAGGTGATCACGCCGAATCCGAAGACCTCTGGCGGAGCTCGCTGGAACTATCTCGCGGCCTGGGCCTACGCCGACCAGAAATTCGGCCACGACGAGGACAAAAACAAGGACTTCATCAAGAAGCTCTACGCCAATGTGCCGGTGCTCGATACCGGCGCGCGCGGCTCCACCACCACCTTCGCCCAGCGCGGCATCGGCGATGTCCTGCTCGCGTGGGAGAACGAGGCCTTCCTCGCGCTCGATGAGCTTGGCGCCGACAAATTCGACATTGTCGTGCCGTCGCTCTCCATCAAGGCAGAGCCACCTGTCGCGGTAGTCGACCAGGTGGTCGACGCCAAGGGCACGCGCAAAGTGGCCGAAGCCTATCTGGATTTCCTCTATACGCCGGAAGCTCAGAGGCTCATCGCGCATAACTACTATCGCCCGTCCGATCCGAAATCTGCCGATCCGAAGGACCTCGCGCGCTTCGTCGACGTGAAGCTCGTGGCGATCAACGATCCGCTGTTCGGCGGCTGGGTGAAAGCGCAGCCGAAGCACTTTGACGAAGGCGGCATTTTCGATCAGATCTATCAGCCGAAGTCGATGAACTGAGCTGATCCATGGCCGCAAGTTACGGCCTTGGGCTGAAACGGCCGAGTGCCATCCCGGGTTTCGGGTTGGCGCTCGGTTTCACGTTGACCTATCTCAGCCTGATCGTCCTCATCCCGCTCGCAGCCCTGGTGCTCAAATCGGCGACGCTCGGGCTCGCCGGCTTCTGGGACGTGGTCACCGGACCGCGCACGCTCGCCGCGCTGCGCTTGAGCTTTTTCACCTCGCTGTTCGCGGCCACCGTCAACGCCGTGTTCGGCACCATCATCGCCTGGGCGCTAGTGCGTTACCGCTTCCCCGGGCGGCGCCTGCTCGACGCCTTTGTCGACCTTCCCTTCGCGCTACCGACCGCGGTCGCCGGCATCGCGCTGACCGCGCTCTATGCGCCGAACGGCTGGATCGGGCAGTGGCTCACTCCGCTCGGCATCAAGGTCGCCTACACGCCGCTCGGCATTGCCATTGCTTTGATCTTCATCGGCCTTCCTTTTGTGGTGCGCACGGTGCAGCCGGTGCTCGAGGAATTCGATCGTGAGCTCGAGGAGGCCTCAGCCACCCTTGGCGCCAACCGGCGTCAGACCGTATTCCGCGTGATGCTGCCGACACTGTTGCCGGCGATCCTCACCGGCTTTGCGCTGGCACTTGCCCGCGCCGTCGGTGAATACGGCTCGGTGATCTTCATCGCCGGCAACATGCCCTTCATCTCCGAGATCGCGCCGCTGCTCATCATCATCAGGCTGGAAGAGTTCAGCTACCCGCAAGCCGCGGCCATCGGCACGGCAATGCTGATGATCTCCTTTGGCATCTTGTTCTTCGTGCATCTCGTGCAAGCCTGGCAGCGGCGGAGATTCGGCCATGACTGATGCCTCTCTAGCGCCGCTCCTTATCAGCCAGCCTGCGTCGGGCTCGGCCGTCACCACGGAACGGTATCCGGTCCGCGTTCTGCTGGTCGCGACCGCCGTGGTCTTCCTCGTGCTGTTTCTGCTTCTGCCTCTGGCGGCGGTGTTCGTCGAGGCGCTTCGGGCTGGCCTTGGCACCTATGTCGCCTCCATCACCGAGCCCGATGCGGTCGCCGCCATCAAGCTCACGCTTCTCGTGGCAGCAATCGCTGTGCCGGCCAATATCGTGTTCGGTCTTGCCGCCTCCTGGGCCATCGCCAAGTTCGAGTTCAAGGGCAAGAGCGTGCTAAACACGCTCATCGATCTTCCCTTTTCGGTATCTCCGGTGATCTCGGGCCTGATCTATGTGCTGCTGTTCGGAGCGCAGAGCTACCTCGGTCCCTATCTGCTAAGTCACAACATCCAGATCATCTTTGCCCTTCCCGGCATCGTGCTCGCCACCATCTTCGTCACCTTCCCCTTCGTCGCCCGCGAGCTCGTGCCGTTGATGCAGGAGCAGGGGACGCAGGACGAAGAGGCCGCACTCTCGCTCGGTGCGAGCGGTTGGCAGACCTTCTCCAGGGTGACGTTGCCCAACATCCGCTGGGCGCTGCTTTACGGCGTCGTGCTGTGCAACGCCCGCGCCATGGGTGAGTTCGGCGCGGTGTCGGTGGTGTCAGGTCACATCAGGGGCAAGACCAACACCATGCCGCTCCACGTTGAGATTCTGTACAACGAGTACAACTTCGCCGCAGCGTTCGCCGTCGCCTCGCTTCTTGCGCTGCTCGCACTCATCACGCTTGTCATCAAGATATCGCTGGAATGGCGCTACGCCGACCAGATCGCCGCTTCGCGCCGGCACTAGGGGGGAGAAAACCATGGACGCCCGGGTCTCAAATGAGGTGAACTACGCCGGCTCGAGCTGGAGGCGCCAGCAAGGCGCATTGCATTGGGATCGGCCGGTGGACGTATCGGTAGAAAATGTCGTGAGGACGTTCGGCGCGACACCGGCGCTGCACGGGGTTTCGCTTAAAATCGAGTCTGGCGAGCTCGTGGCGTTGCTCGGGCCGTCGGGCTCAGGCAAGACGACTCTGCTCAGAATTCTTGCCGGCCTCGACATTCCGACCTTCGGCCGGGTTCTGTTCGACGGTGAAGATGCATTGGGGCTAACCGTGCAGCAGCGGAACGTTGGTCTGGTGTTCCAGAACTATGCGCTGTTCCGTCATATGACCGTGCTCGACAATATCGGCTTCGGCTTGCGCGTGCGTCCGTGGGCGCGGCGCCCGAGCCGCAAGGAGATCCGCAAGCGCGCGCTCGAGCTGCTCGATCTCGTGCAGCTTTCAGGGCTCGAGAAGCGCTATCCCTCGCAGCTCTCGGGCGGCCAGCGCCAGCGCGTCGCTTTCGCCCGCGCGCTTGCCATCGAACCGCGCGTGCTTTTGCTCGACGAGCCGTTCGGCGCGCTCGACGCCAAGGTGCGGCGAGACTTGCGCCGCTGGCTCCGCGAAATTCACGACAAGACCGGACACACCACGGTGTTCGTCACCCACGACCAGGAAGAGGCGCTCGAGCTTGCCGACCGCGTGGTGGTGATGAG
>DATFVP010000208.1:0-2493 GCA_035260285.1 Methyloceanibacter sp. | reverse complement strand
TCGTCGTCCTGGATATAGGCGAGCGCGCGCTCAAGAGTCATGCAGATGGGAGGGGTGAGGCGGACCGCCTCGTCTTTGGAGGTGGTGCGGATATTGGTGAGCTTCTTGCCCTTGAGCACATTGACCTCGAGATCGTTGCCGCGGGTGTGCTCACCAACGATCATTCCGGCATAAACGCGCACGCCAGGGTCGATCATCATCGGCCCGCGGTCCTCGAGGTTCCACAGAGCGTAGGCAACAGCCTCGCCGGCCTCGGTGGAGATGAGCACGCCATTCCGCCGCCCTTGGATCTCGCCCTTGTAGGGGGCGTAGGCATGGAACAGGCGGTTCATGATCCCCGTGCCGCGCGTGTCGGTGAGGAGCTCACCCTGATAGCCAATCAGCCCGCGCGTCGGCACGTAGAACACGAGCCGCTGGCGGCCGCCACCTGAAGGACGCATCTCGACAAGCTCGGCCCGGCGCTCGGAGAGCTTCTGCACTACGATGCCGGAGTGCTCGGTATCGAGGTCGATGACCACTTCTTCGATCGGCTCGAGCAGGCCGCCGCTCTCGTCGCGACGGAACAGAACCTTGGGCCGCGACACGCTGAGCTCGAAGCCCTCGCGCCGCATGGTCTCGATCAGAATGCCGAGCTGCAACTCGCCGCGGCCGGCGACCTCCATGGAGTCGCGCTCCTCGGATTCGGTGACGCGCAGAGCTACGTTGCCCTCAGCCTCCCGCAACAGGCGGTCACGGATCATACGGCTCGTCACCTTGTCGCCTTCGGTGCCGGCAAGAGGCGAATCGTTGACGCGGAAGGTCATGGACAGCGTCGGCGGATCGATCGGCTGGGCGGGAAGAGGCTCGGTGACCTCGGGGGCGCAGATGGTGTGCGCCACCGTAGCGTTGGGGAGGCCTGCGATAGAAACGATGTCGCCAGCCGAGGCCTCGTTGAGCCCGACCCGCTCGAGGCCGCGAAAGGCGAGAACCTTGGAGACGCGGCCCTGCTCGATGAGCTTACTGTCATGGTCGAGAACCTTGACCATGTGGTTCGGCGCGATGCTGCCTGAGGTGATGCGGCCGGTGACCACGCGTCCGAGATAGGGATTGGCTTCGAGGATTGTGCCGAGCAGGCGGAACGGTCCCTCCTCGACATGCGGCGGTGCCACATGGCTGAGCACCAGATCGAACAGAGGCTGCATGCGCGTGTCCTTCGGGCCTTCGGGGCTCGCCGCCATCCAGCCTTCCTTGGCCGAGCCGTATAGGATCGGAAAGTCGAGCTGCTCTTCCGACGCATCGAGGGTCGCGAACAGGTCGAACACCTCGTTGACGACCTCATGCGGACGGGCATCGGGGCGATCGACCTTGTTGATCACCACGATCGGCTTGAGCCCCATCTTGAGCGCCTTCGACACCACGAATTTGGTCTGCGGCAGAGGGCCCTCGGCGGCGTCGACCAGCACCAACGCGCCGTCAACCATATTGAGGATGCGCTCGACCTCGCCGCCAAAATCGGCGTGGCCAGGCGTGTCGACTATGTTGATGCGCGTGCCGGCCCAGACGACCGAGGTCACCTTGGCAAGGATGGTAATGCCGCGCTCGCGCTCGAGATCGTTCGAATCCATGGCGCGCTCGGCCACACGCTGATTCTCGCGGAAGGCGCCTGATTGCTGGAGCAGCCTGTCGACAAGGGTGGTCTTCCCATGGTCGACATGGGCGATGATGGCGATGTTGCGGAGCTGCATGAGGGGTCCGAATGTCGAACGCGGGCCTGAAGGGCCCGCGGTTCATATGACAGCGATATAGAGCGCGTGTGACGAACGCGCAATGGGCGGCGAGACTTTGTGTCAATTGGCAGTTTGCCTCGTTCTTGCGCAATTGCCGCACGTGCCACGAAAACAGCTTGAACGGGGGACCTTGACTAGCCATAGAAAAGCCCCAGCGGGGACGGTCAAATGTTAACAAGGGCGCCTCAAGCCCTTACCCGGGATCATCTTTAGCGAGGTAAAATGTGCGGCTTGGCAGGGGTAATCGACCTAAAAGGTCGACGGGAGCCGGATCGGGCGCAAGTTGCGCGCATGGGCGCGGCGCTCACTCATCGCGGCCCCGACGAAGCCGGCACCCTGTTCACCCCGGGGATCGGCGCAGCATCGCAACGGCTTAGCATCGTCGGACTGAGCAACGGCCAGCAGCCGATTTTCAACGAGGACCGCACACGCGATCGCCCTTTTGCGTCATGAGCAGTCCGCGAGGCAAAGGCGATCACGTCCTCATCGAGGAACGGGTAGCGGGTCTCGACGCTGTTGGCCATGGCCAATTCATCCGCGCTGGAAGGTGCATGGCTTCGCCGAGGACAAATATCTGTTGCGGCAAGCCGCCGCCCGCATCCTGCCGGCGGAGATCGCTCAGCGGCGCAAGGCCATGTTCCGCGCACCCCTTGCCGAAAGTTTCCTTGCCCACCCGCCAAGCTTCGTGCGCGATTTGATCAGCCCTCAGTCGCTCGCGCGCACCGGC
>DATFVP010000207.1:0-5863 GCA_035260285.1 Methyloceanibacter sp. | reverse complement strand
CAAGGCAGGCGCGACGTTGATGCGGCCGTTGTTCGACATCCCAGGCATCGGCCGCATCGCTATCCTGCGCCAGCCCGGCGGCGCAGGTGTCGGCTGGATGACACCAGCGACCGCTTAAGTAAGGCGCGGCGCGGAAGGAGGCAATCGCTCTTCCGCGCCTCTCTACTCACGGAGTCGATTGGAGTTGATCATGCAGCACAAAGTCGTATCCCGAGACGAATGGATCGCGGCGCGGAAGGCGCATCTCGCCAACGAGAAGGCCTTCACCAAAGCCCGCGATCGGCTCAGCGCCGAGCGGCGCGCGCTCCCCTGGGTCAAGGTCGAGAAGAATTATGTGTTCGACACCCCTGAGGGCAAAAAGTCTCTTGGCGATCTGTTCGATGGACGGAACCAGCTCATTGTCTATCATTTCATGCTCGGCCCGGATTGGGGCGAAGGCTGCCCGAGCTGTTCCTACCTCGCCGATCATTTCGACGGCGCAGCCTTGCATCTTCCCCACCGCGACGTGACGCTGCTTGCCGTTTCGCGCGCCCCGCTTCCAGAGATTGAAACCTACAAGACGCGCATGGGCTGGCGCTTCCCTTGGGTGTCGTCCTACGGCAGCGACTTCAATTTCGACTTTCACGTGTCGTTCAGGCCCGAGGAGGCCGACGGCGAGGTCTATTACAATTACGAGATGCACGATTTCGAGTCCGACGAGATGCCTGGCGTGAGCGTGTTCATCAAGGATGCATCCGGCGCCATCTTCCACACCTACTCGGCTTACGCTCGGGGACTCGACATCCTGGTCGGCGCCTACAACTTCCTCGACCTCGTGCCCATGGGCCGTGACGAGACGGAGCTGCCTTGGACCATGGCCTGGGTGCGGCGCCACGACAACTATGACGACGTCAAGGCTGCCAAGTCCTGCTGCGGCTCGGAACCGGTGAAGGCGGCAGGGACTTGATCTTCCAGGCACCCCATCAACACCCTTGAGAGCTTGAAGAGTAACCTATGCAGATCGTCACGCAGAAGATCGCCCCATGCCTGTGGTTCGACACAGAGGCCGAGGAGGCCGCGAAGTTTTATGTGTCGATCTTCAAGAATTCGAAAATCACCACCGTCGCCCGCTATCCTAACGAAGGCCAGGACATCCACGGCAAAGACGCCCGCTCGGTGATGACCGTGGCGTTCGAGCTCGCAGGCCAAAGCTTCGTCGCGCTGAACGGTGGACCTCAGTTCACCTTCGATGAGGCCGTGTCCTTCCAGGTCTATTGCGAGAGCCAAGACGAGGTCGATTACTTCTGGAGCAGGCTCACCGAGGGCGGCGAGGAAGGCCCCTGCGGCTGGCTCAAGGACAAATTCGGCCTGTCATGGCAGGTTGTTCCGGTCGCGCTTCTCGAAATGATGCTCGACCGCGATGCGAGCAAGCCGGCACGGGTGATGAAGGCCTTCATGCAGATGAAGAAGTTTGACATCGAAACGCTGAAGCGCGCTTACGAAGGCGAAACTGTCTGATCGGCTCGGCGTCTAACCCCTTCCCCCACGCAAGGAGGACAAACATGCAAGTTCAGCCTTATCTTCAGTTCGACGGCCGCTGTGAGGAGGCAATTGAGTTCTACAAAAGCGCTCTGGGCGCCGAGGTGGAGGCGCTGATGCGCTTCAAGGACGCCCCGGACGGCATGGAGATGCCAGCAGGGACGGACAACAAGGTACTGCATTCCTGCTTCCGCATCGGCGAGACGCGGATCATGGCATCTGACGGCTACTGCAAGGGCAAGCCAGACTTCCAGGGATTTTCCCTGACGATCACGGCGCCCAACAAGGCCGAAGCTGACCGACTGTTCACCGCTCTCGGCAAGGGCGGCGCGGTACAGATGCCGCTTGCCGAGACGTTCTTCTCTCCTCGCTTCGGCATGGTGGCTGACCGCTTCGGCGTCTCCTGGATGATCGTGACGATGCGGGATGGCGCTGGGAAAGCGGCCTAGTAAAGTCGCAATCTGAATCGACCCTGCCCCTCACCGAAGACAGACCGGAGAGTTCCATGCCCTATGTCGATGGATTTGTATTGCCGGTGCCGAAGAAGAAGGTCCAGGCCTATAAGCGCCTGGCGCAGAAGGCTGGCAAGATCTGGAAGGCGTACGGCGCGCTCGAATTTCGCGAATGCGTCGCCGACGACGTAAAGATGGGTAAGCTCACGTCGTTCCCGCGCAGCGTCAAGCTCAAGCCGAGCGAGACGGTGATCTTCTCGTGGATCGTGTATAAATCGCGGGCGCACCGCGATCGGGTCAACGCCAAGGTGATGAAGGACAAGCGCATCGCCGGCATGGACATGAAGGACATGCCCTCCGATCCGAAGCGCATGATCTATGGAGGCTTCAAGGTAATGGTCGACGCCTAGGCGCGCCGAGAGCCGCTGGCGGCCATTCGATCGAGATCGGATAGGCGCGGATCAAGGTCTCCATGCCGCTTAAGGTGACAGAGGCGCGCTCCCGATCGATCCGGCTTTCCATGAAGCGGTCGGTCGCCTCGAGGAAATTGTTGCAATGGAACTGGGTGTGGAAGCCCAAGTGGTGCTGCCGAGCAAGCCGTCGATAATTTGTTCGCGCCAGGGACAAATGCTGAAGGTTTCTGAGTTTGGCCAGGGAATGTGCCAGAAGGTGACGATGGTGGCCTTGGGCAATCGTTGCCGCACCATGCGCGGCAGAAGCGCGAAGTGGTAGTCGTGCGCGAGCACGATCGGGTCGTCTTGGGTCGCCTCCTTCACCACGGCGTCGGCGAAACGCGCGTTCACAGCAACGTAATGCTGCCAGTCGCTCTCGCGGAAGATCGGCCGGATGAAAGCGATATGGCATAGCGGCCACAGGCCTTCATTGGCGAAGCCGTAATAGTAGCCCTCCTGCTCCTCTTCGCGAGCCAGACGCGTCGCAGCATATAGGCGGGAGCGGCCGGAGGTACGGCGAGGCGATCGTTGACGTCGACCGTCTCCTTGTCGGCCGAGCCGCTGCCATGCGCGATCCAGGTGCCGCTGCAGGCGCATCACCGGCTCCACCGCGGCGACGAGGCCGCTTGCCGGGATTTGCAGCTCGACCTCTCCGTTCTTGCGATTGTGGATGTAGGGCTCGCGATTGGAGACCACGAGCACCTGGGCGCCGGGGAGTTCCTCCTCGAGCAGGGTACGCAGCGTGGCCGGCGACCACTCGACCTTGATGCCCTCGGCATATCGGCGCTCGACGTTGAGCTCGCTCAGCAGCGATTGGATCTCGAGGTCGAATCCACTGTCCTCTGCGCGAGGGATGGCGGAGGGCAACCCGAAATCTTCGATCTGCGCCTTGATCGAACGCCGCCAGCCGCGCAGCAATCCAAGAACAATGGCCGTTCCGAGAAGGCTCAGGCCGACCGCAACGCCGATCAGCGCGAGCGTGAGGTAGAGGCGGGCTTCCCGGGCTCTCGCATCGACGAAGCTGAGGTCGTGCAAGAGCACGACATGTCCCTTTTTCTCGCCGGCAATGATGGGGAACACGCTCACGAGATAGCGTCCGGAATCGGTACGCAGCGTCGAGAAGGACTCGCCCGCACCTTGCGGCAGGTCCTCGCATTTGAGGGTCTTGGGCAGGAGCTTGGTGGCGTTGGTGAGCTTGCCGGACTCGTCGCAGAACCCCAAGGCGATGAGCTTTTCATCCTCGGCGAGGTGCTCGAAATAGCTGGTGAGCTCGGAGGAGCCTGCCACGCTGATGGCATTCGTTACCCGGTCTTCGATCGAGCGGAAGACGAGCCGAGACCTGAGCTCGACGTCGCGGCGCGACCAGCCCTCGACGATGGTGGTCATGAGCGGGGTGACGGTGATGATGATGAGCAGGATCGCCGCGACGCCGGTGGCCGCATATTTGACCAGCGGATGGCTCAAGGAGAAACGCATCACGTCGCCTCCCAGGCCTTGGACAGGCGCATGGCCGTGAGAATGATACCCACCATGGAATAGGTCTGCGGGAAGTTTCCCCACAGGCGCCCGGTTGCCGGGTCGAGATCCTCCGACAGGAGGCCGACATGGTTGCGGCAGGCAAGAACCGACTCAAAGATTTGCCGGGCCTCCGCCATCCTGCCGATGGCGGCGATGGCTTCCACGTACCACAGCGTGCACATGGTGAAGGATACCGACGGCTCGCCGAAATCGTCAGCGGCGCTATAGCGCAACAAGTGCCCGCCACGACCGAGAAATTGACTGAGCATATCAACGGTCGAAACGAAGCGCGGGTCGGTGGCTTCGATGATGCCAAGCTTATGAAGGAGTAGGACGCTCGCATCGATGTCCTCGCCGTCGAGACTATCAACGAAGGACTTGCGATCGGCGTTCCAGCCGCGCCTGAGAATGTTTTCGCGCAAACCGTCGGCGGAGCGTCTCCACGAGGCTGCGCTCTCCCCAAGCCCGAGACTGCGCCCAATGCGGGAAAGCCGGTCGCATGCTGCCCAGCACATGGTCGCCGAATAGGTGTGGACGCGCGTGCGGCCGCGAAACTCCCAGATGCCGGCGTCGGGCTCGAGCGACTGGTCGAGAGCTGTCCGCCCGAGCTGTTCCAGCATAGTATAGAGCGACTCGTCGCCTTTGCGCGGCAGGCGCTCGTCGAAGAACAAAGGCGAGGCCGCGAGCACCACGCTGCCGTAAACATCGTGCTGGATTTGATCGGCGGCGGCATTGCCGACGCGCACCGGGCCGTGGCCATTGAACCCTGACAAGCTCTGAATCACCTGCTCCTCAATAGGCAGTTCCGGCAGGATGGCGTAGACCGGCCGCAGCCGCTGTCCCTGCTCCATGGCCACGACATTAGTGACGTAGTCGATGAACCGTTCGGTGGTGCGCGTGGCGCTCAAGCGGTTGAGCGCATGCACCGTGAAATAGGCGTCGCGCAGCCAGCAATAGCGGTAGTCCCAATTGCGCCCGCTTTCCGGCGCCTCGGGGATCGATGTGGTCAGCGCAGCGACGATGGCGCCGGTGTCCTCGAAGCTGCAGAGCTTGAGGGTGATGGCGGCGCGGATCACCGCCTCCTGCCATTCGAATGGAATGGACAATTGCCTGACCCAATCGAGCCAATACTCCCGGGTCAGGTCGTGGAATTCGCGCGCGATGCGCGAGGTTGAGTCGGGCAGGCTTTCGTCGGCATGGATGATGAAGGTCATTGGGCGCGACAGAACGAAGGCGCCTTCGCCGGCGACGAGGGCGAGCGGCGCATCGGTGGTCAGCCTGATCGAGCCGGCCTCCGAGACGTAGCGGATGTGGTTGCTGCCGGCGATCGGCAAGGCCTTGTACTTCCCGTAGTCCATGCGCGGGCGAATGCGGGCGCGAACACGGCACAGCCCCTCCAGCCGGTCGACGTGGCGGATGATCATAGGCGGCCGATGCATGCGGCCGAATTGGCGGAAGCGCGGGGCAAAATCGGTGACCGCGAAGGCGGCACCTGAGGCCGAACGATGCACGGTGCGCAGGATTGCCGTATTGCGCTCGTAGCTCTGCTCGGTGGCGACCGTTTCCTCGTCGAACTCGAAGGTGAAGTAACCGCCCTCAGGATCTTCGCCGTCGAGCAGCGAGCAGAACACAGGATCGCCGTCGATGCGCGGCCAGGACATCCAGACGACGCGTCCAGCCCGATCAATGAGGGCCGCGACATTGCTGTTACCGATCACGCCGAGGTCGAGGCTGGTCATGAGTCACTTTTCGAGCGTCGTTGCGAGGTCCTGCAGCCAGCTGCGGACCTGAGCCGGCCCGCTAAAATGCGTTCCTCCCCTCCGGAAATGCTCGCCGCCAACCTTGAGGCCAACGCCGCCGAGGCTGGTCGCGATGTCGAGCGCTGCCTCATCGGGCAAATCATCGCCGATCATCACCGGGCGC
>DATFVP010000206.1:0-3243 GCA_035260285.1 Methyloceanibacter sp. | reverse complement strand
CGTGGAAGGCCTTAGCCCGGCACAGGGTAGGGGGTTAGGAAAGAATCTTCCCCTCGCCTGCTCTATCCGGCATGGAGACGCATGACTGGCCATCCGAGCGCCATTCCAATAATGCTATGCTGCTTGCCAGGGAGGATTCCTTGATGACGTGGCGGTTTAAGCTTGGCGATGTCCCCGCCATGCTCGCGATCACGATCTCCGTACTCTCTCTTGCCGCCCAACCGGGAGGGCCGCAAGCGTGAACCTCGATACGGCGCGTGAGAGCTCGTCGGCGCGCGTGGCCGAGCTTGATATTTGGTTGGGGCGCGTCGAGCCTGTGCCGCTCACCGGAGGCATCACCAATCAGAATTTCGCAGTCGAGGATCGCGGACACCGCTACGTCGTCCGGGTCGGCAGCGATATCCCGGTTCACGGGGTGGTGCGCGCGAACGAGTTGGCTGCGAGCCGCGCCGCATATTTGGCGGGCTTAAGCCCTCGCGTGGTGCACGCAGAGCCGGGCATTCTCGTGCTCGATTTCATCGAGGGACGCACCTTCGCGCCCGAGGACATCCGCAATCCGGCAAATCTCGAGCGTCTGATCGACATGGTGCGGCGGTGTCATCGGGACATTCCGCAATTCTTGCGCGGGCCCGGCGCCATGTTCTGGGTGTTCCATGTCGTGCGCGACTACGGGCACACGCTGCGCGAAGGCAACAGCCGCCATTTTGCCATCCTGGGCGATCTTCTTTCGCGCGCTGCATGGCTCGAAGCCGCCGTCGGACCGATCGATGTGGTGTTCGGCCACAACGATCTACTCGCCGCCAATTTTATCGATGACGGGCACCGGCTCTGGCTCGTGGACTGGGAATACGCGGGGTTCAACTCGCCGCTGTTCGATCTTGGCGGCCTTGCCTCGAATAGCGAGCTTTCGCCAGAGCAGGCTGAGCAGGCTTTGAGCCTCTATTTTGGCAAACCCGTCGACGATCGGTTGCGCCGCCGTGCCGCCGCCATGACCGCTGCGTCGCTGCTTCGCGAGACCATGTGGAGCATGGTGTCCGAGCTCCACTCGACCCTCGAATTCGACTACGCAGCCTACACGGCTGAGAATCTGAGACGCTTCGATGCCGCCTACGCGGCCTATCAAACCCTGGACCTCTCGTGAGCGAGCTGCCGTCTTCCGCCAAGATCGTGATCATCGGCGGCGGCATCGTCGGCTGCTCGGTGGCCTATCATCTGGGAAAGATGGGACTGAGCGACGTGCTCGTTCTTGAGCGCGGCAAGCTGACATGCGGCTCGACCTGGCACGCCGCGGGCCTCGTTGGTCAGTTGCGCACGAGCGCCAACACCACCCAGCTCCTCGGCTATTCGGTCGAGCTTTATGACAGGCTCGAACAGGAGACCGGCCTCGCCACCGGGTGGAAGCGGAACGGCGGCTTGCGACTCGCCTGCAATCCCGAGCGTTGGACCGAGGTGAAGCGGCAGGCGACCACCGCCACCTCCTTCGGACTCGAAATGCATCTCCTTGACCCCAAGGAGGCCCAGGCCCTGTGGCCGCTCATGCAGGTCGATGACGTCGTTGGCGCGGCCTTCCTGCCGACCGACGGACAGGCATCGCCGTCCGACATCGCCATGTCGCTGGCAAAGGGGGCGCGCAACGCAGGTGTCAATATCTTCGAGGGCGTGGCCGTCACCGGCATCGAGGTGAAGAACGGCCGCGTGCGTGCCGTCGCTACCGACAAGGGCCGCATAACCTGCGACAGGCTCGTGATCTGTGCAGGCCAGTGGTCGCGAGAGCTCGGGCGCATGGCCGGGGTCAACATTCCTCTCGTCTCAGTGCAGCACCAATATCTCATCACCGAGACAATCGATGGCGTGACGCGCGACCTGCCGACGCTGCGCGATCCAGACCGCCTCACCTATTGGAAAGAGGAAGTCGGCGGCTTGGTAATGGGCGGCTATGAGCCAAATCCGAAACCGTGGGCGGTGGACGGCCTTCCCAGTAACTTCGAGTTCCAACTTCTTGACGACGACCTTGAGCACTTCGAGCCCCTCCTCGAGCTCGCCGTTGGTCGTGTGCCGTCGATGCAGACGGCAGGCATCAAAGAGTTCATCAACGGCCCTGAAAGCTTCACGCCTGACGGCAACTTCATCCTTGGAGAAGCGCCGGAGGTGCGAGGTGTATTTGTCGGCGCAGGCTTCAACGCCTTCGGCATCGCAGCCGGAGGCGGGGCGGGCATGGCGCTCGCCGAATGGGTGGCCAAGGGCGAGCCGCCCTACGACCTCTGGCCGGTCGACGTCCGCCGGTTTGGCAAGAATCACCTCGATACCGGCTGGGTGCGCACGCGCACGCTCGAGGCTTACGCCAAGCACTACACGATGGCTTGGCCGTACGAGGAATATCGCTCGGGCCGGCCGCTTCGCCGTTCGCCGCTCTACGACAGGCTGAAAGCGCAAGGCGCCTGCTTCGGCGAGAAACTTGGTTGGGAACGGCCGAACTGGTTTGCCGATGTTGCGCGTGGGGAAAAGGCCGAGGACCGCTACAGCTACGAGCGGCAGAACTGGTTCGACGCGGTCGGCCGCGAGCACGCCGCGTGCCGCGAGCGCGTCGCGATGTTCGACCAGACCTCGTTCGCCAAATTCATGCTAGCCGGCAGAGACGCAGAGGCGGCTTTGTCGTGGATCTGTGCGAACGACGTCGCCAAACCGCCCGGGCATCTCGTCTACACCCAGATGCTGAACGATTGCGGCGGCATCGAGTGCGACCTGACCGTCGGCAGGCTGCTGCCGACCGAATATTACATCGTCACCGGCACCGGTTTCGCCACCCACGACTTCAACTGGATCTCGCGCTCGATCCCCGATGGGCTCGATGCCAACCTGATCGATGTCACCTCTTCCATTGCCGTGCTGTCGGTCATGGGACCTCGGTCGCGCGATCTGCTGCAGGGTCTGACCGATGACGACATGTCAAATGCCGGCTTCCCGTTCGGGAGGGTGAAGCGAATGACCTTGGCCGGTGCGCCTCTCGTTGCGCTTCGTGTCACCTATGTCGGCGAGCTCGGCTGGGAGATTCACATTCCCGTCGAGTTTGCCGCGAGCGTTTACGACGCCCTGCTGGCCGCCGGGGAACCACACGGCGTCGCCAACGCAGGCTACCGCGCCATAGAGTCGCTGCGCCTGGAGAAGGGCTACCGCGCCTGGGGCGCCGATATCGGGCCTGACCACTCGCCTCTGGTCGCGGGCCTCGGCTGGGCAGTGAAGCTG
>DATFVP010000205.1:0-17219 GCA_035260285.1 Methyloceanibacter sp. | reverse complement strand
AAGCGCAACGGGCAACGCGCTCAGGGACGTCTTGCTGGCTCCCCATGCATTGCCTCCATAGATCAAGGCGCGGTCGCGCCGTCGCGGATCAGCTTGTAGTTGATCGAGTCGAGCAGCGCTTCGAAGGAGGCGTCGACGATGTTCGGGGACACGCCGACCGTGAACCAGCGGTTCCCCTCTCCGTCCCGGCTCTCGATCAAAACCCGCGTCACGGCGTCGGTGCCGCCCGTGAGGATACGCACCTTGTAGTCGACGAGCTCAAGGTCGGAGATGTAGCTCTGATAGCGGCCGAGGTCCTTCCTGAGCGCCGTGTCGAGGGCGTTCACCGGGCCGTTGCCCTCGCCCACCGACAGCATGGTCTCGCCGTTGATGCGCACCTTCACCGTCGCCTCCGACACGGTGACGAGGTCTCCGACGGCATTGTGGCGGCGCTCGACCATGACCCGGAACGACTCGACGTCAAAAAATTGCGGCACGTTGCCGAGTATGCGGCGGGCCAGCAGCTCGAAGGAGGCATCCGCCGCCTCATAGGCATAGCCACTGGCCTCGCGCTCCTTCACCTCGTCGAGCAGCCGGGCGATGCACGGATCGTTCTTGGGGACGGCGATGCCGATGCGGTCGAGCTCGGCGAGGATGTTGGAGCGGCCGCCCTGGTCTGAGACAAGCAGTCTGCGCCGGTTGCCCACCGCCTCCGGCGGCACATGCTCATAGGTGCGCGGGTCTTTCTGCACGGCAGAGACATGGATACCGCCTTTATGGGCGAAGGCCGACTCTCCGACATAGGGGGCGCGGCGGTTCGGCGCCCGATTAAGCAGCTCATCGAGAATGCGCGAGGCGTTGGTGAGCGTGCGGAGCTTCTCCGGCGTCACCCCGGTCTCGAAGCGGTCGGCGTAGTCAGTCTTGAGCAACAGTGTCGGGATGATGGAGGTGAGATTGGCATTGCCACAGCGCTCGCCGAGCCCATTCAGCGTGCCTTGGATCTGACGTGCGCCGGCGCGCACCCCGGCGAGCGAATTGGCCACGCCGTTGTCGGTATCGTTATGCACGTGGATGCCGACATGGTCGCCTGGGATGTGCTTCACCACCTCGGCCACGATCCTCTCGATCTCCTCAGGCAGCGTGCCGCCATTCGTGTCGCAGAGCACCACCCATCTTGCACCGGCGTGATAGGCCGCCTTGGCACAGGCAAGTGCGTAATCGGGGTTGGCCTTGTAACCGTCGAAGAAATGCTCGCAGTCGAGCAGCGCCTCGCGCCCCGAGGCGACGACCGCCGCAACCGACTCTCTGATGCCTTGCAGATTCTCCTCGAGGCTCGCGCCAAGCGCCACATCGACATGGAAGTCCCAGGTCTTGGCGACGAGGCAGATCGCTAGCGCCTTGGCGGCGAGTACCGCCTGGAAGCCAGGGTCGTTCGAGAGTGAACGGCCAGGCCGTTTGGTCATGCCAAATGCGGTGAGCTTGGCCAGACCAAGCTTCTGCTTTGTCGCGAAGAGTTTGGTGTCGGTTGGATTGGCGCCGGGGTATCCCGCTTCGATATAGTCGATACCGAGCACGTCGAGCTGCTGGGCGATCAGCCCCTTGTCCTCGAGCGAGAAGTCGACGCCCTGGGTCTGGGCGCCGTCCCTGAGCGTGGTGTCGTAGAGATACAGCCGCTCGCGGGTCATCGCGCGACCTCCCAGGTGGTGACCAGCTCGCCGGTCTTTGGGTCCTTGGCGTCCTTCAGCTCGATGCCCATAGCGGCAAGCTCGTCGCGGATGCGATCGGCTTCCTTGAAGTCCTTCGCCTTCCGCGCGGCGAGCCGCTGTGCGATCAGCGCATCGACGTCGGCCTTCCCGGCAGAGGCACCAAGTTCAGTGGATTTCACGCGCTCCATCTTGGCACGGTCACCCGAAAAGCCGAGGAAGCCGAGGGCGGCGCGAAGCTCGCCCCATTTGCCGGCACTGTGTAGCTCATGCATTGCAGCGATCGCCTTGGGCGTGTTCAGATCGTCGGAGAGAGCATCAAGCACATGTCCGGGGACGCCGCAGGCCACAGTATTGCGCTTGAGGTCGCCATACCACTCCCACAGCGTTTTGTGCGCCTCATCGAGTCCGACCAAGGTCCAGTCGAGCGGCTGCCGGTAATGCGTGCGGAGCATGTTGAAGCGGAGCGCTTCGCCAGGCCAGGCATAGCCCTGCCAGCCGGTCAGCAACTCATGGACGGTGACGAAGTTGCCCAAGGATTTCGCCATCTTCTCACCCTCCACCTGGAGGAAGCCGTTATGCAGCCAGTAATTGGCCATCACCGGCGTATGGAAGGCGCAGCGTGACTGCGCGATCTCGTTCTCGTGATGCGGAAAGACGAGGTCGATGCCGCCGCCGTGGATGTCGAAGGTTTGCCCAAGATGCTTCCATGACATGGCCGAGCACTCGATGTGCCAGCCTGGACGTCCGGGTGCCGTGATACCCTCAGGCGAAGGCCAGACCGGCTCGCCGGGCTTCGACGGCTTCCACAACACGAAATCCATGGGGTCGCGCTTATAGGGCGCGACCTCGACACGAGCGCCGGAGATCATCTCGTCAAGCGAGCGCCCCGACAGCTTGCCGTAATCGGGCATGGAAGCGACGTGGAAGAGGACGTGGTTCTCTGCGACATAGGCGCAGCCGTTCGCCACGAGCCCGCCGATCATCTCTTTCATGGCGGCGATGTGCTCCGTCGCCCGCGGCTCAACCGTAGGAGGCAGGCAGCCGAGCGCGGCGACGTCCTCGTGGAACTGCTTCTCGGTTTTCTCGGTGACGCGGCGGATCGCCTCGTTCAGCGGAAGCTCCGGATATGCCTCCGCCGCCCGCGCATTGATCTTGTCGTCGACGTCGGTGATGTTGCGGACATAGGTGACGTGCCCTGGCCCATAGAGGTGCTGCAACAGCCGGAACAGCACGTCGAACACGATGACGGGGCGCGCATTGCCGATATGGGCGAAGTCGTAAACCGTCGGCCCGCACACATACATGCGGACGTTGCCCGCATCTATGGGCTGGAACGGCTCCTTCTTGCGAGCGAGCGTGTTGTAGAGCCTGAGCGCCACCAATAGCCTCTTTACGGCCGGCCGGCGTTCGGTTCTTTTACGGAGGTGAATGGTAAGGGAAGAACGACCCGGCCAGCTCTTTGCTAAACCGGAATAATGCAGCAGGAAATGATAAGGATGCGTTCTACTTGCGCCATGATGGCTCGCTTATGGCCGAAAAACCTTAACCGCGTCAAGCAGCCCAATCTTATTCATGCCGCATTGACCCCTAAGCTTGGGCGGGCATAATGCGGACGGCCTAAGGCCCGGGCCGGGACGGCCTTTCGGGGGTCGCCATCAGTCGGAAACGCCAAGAATTGAACGCCCGTCACGAGCTTACGCCCGCTTTCGAAGCGCGCCGCATTGCCCGTCATCGCAGCCTCGCCGTTTTCGCTTTGTGCGGCCTGGCCGTCGCTTTCGTGGCCGGTGACACGAAGGCCCAGGACAGCGACCACCAGATCCGTTGCATGCAGTTGCAGCAGGAGCTCGCCAGCGCTCAAGGCGGCGGCGGCACCTCGGAGCTGCCCGGCATTGACAAGCAAATTCAAAATGCGACCCGCATCTACCAGGGGACCCAGGCGGCGATGGAGGATGCAGGTTGCTTCGAGAGGGGATTCCTCATCTTCGGACGCGGACTGGTGCGCAGCCCCAAATGCCTCAAGATGAACGATCAGGTCGAGGACGCAAGGCGTCAGGTTGAGCAGTTCCAGGCGCAACGCGACGCAATCGCGGGGGGCCGCGGCAATCGCCGGCGCCAGGCCGAGCTCATGGATGCGCTTGCCCGCAACGGCTGCGCCGGCGGCAGGCCGATGCCGCAGCAGGCGCGCCGCGACAGCGGCGGCGGCGGATTGTTCGGCTGGTTCGGCCGTGGCAATGACGAGGAGGAGGCGGCGCAGCCTGAAGGTCCGGTCTATCGCAGCATCGATCCGAATGGACGCTACCGCTCGGTTTGCGTGCGCACCTGTGACGGATTTTTCTTCCCGGTGAGCTATCAGACCTATGCCAACCGCCTGGCCCAGGACGCCACCGTCTGCCAGTCGAGCTGCGCGGCCCCTGCCGAGCTCTACGTCTATCGCAATCCAGGCCAGGAAATCGACCAGGCCATCTCGCTGAATGGCGCCGCCTATGCCGATCTGCCGGCGGCCTTCAAATACCGCAAGGCGTATATCAAGGGCTGCTCGTGCAAGGCCGACGAATATAATCCGACCGAGATCGAGGCGGCGAACCAGAAGGCCGAAGCAACGCCCGCGCCAGGCAAGCCCGGCAAGAAGAAGGGCCCCGCGCCAACGACCCAGGCGGCAGCTCCAGCCCAGCCGCCTGCCCAGCTCAATCTCGATGTGACCGGCTCAACGCCGAAGGCCGACGCGCCCGCGCCGCAAGCCGAGGCCCCGGCGCCGCCGGCAGATGCAGCCCCGGCGGCAGCGGAAGCTGCGCCGCAGCAATCGAGCGTCGCCAAGCGCACACCAGCACCTGCGCCGCAATAGCCTAGAGCATCAGGCAGTCTTGCCTTCGAGCCGCGCAAAAGCGCGCGCCTTGCCGATCAGCGGCAAAAGCAGCTTGAGCTCGGGTCCATGCTCACGGCCCGTGAGCGCGAGCCGCAAGGGCTGGAACAGTGCCTTGCCCTTAATGCCGGTCGCCTGCTTCACGTCGGCGGCCCAGCGCTCCCAGGTCGATTCGTCCCATGGCTCAGGCGGGAGCAGCGCCGCGGCCTGCTCGCACAGCGCGGCGTCGGCGATCGCCGGCTGAAGCGGCTCTTTCACCACCCGCCACCACGCGCCTGCATCTGACAGCACCGCAAGATTTGAGCGCACCGCGAACCAAAACGCCCGGCCATCCTTAATCCCCATGTCGTGCAAAGCAGTCGATACCGCTTCGTAAGGCAGCGCATGCAGCAGCTTTGCGTTCAGCGCGCGCAACTCCTCCACGTCGAATCGTGCCGGCGCGCGCGACATTTTCCCAAAGGAGAAGTGGACCACGAGCTCATGCAGGCTCGCATGCGGGGCGACGGCATCGGAAGTGCCGATCGTGGCGGCGTAACTCGCCACTACGAGCGGCTCGAGCCCATCCTCGCGCAGGCCCTGGATGGACAGCGCTCGCTCGCGCTTGGACAGCGCCTGGCCCTCGGCGCCGACCAGGAGATTGTGATGGCCGAAGGCGGGAGGCTCGGCGCCCAACGCCTCGAACAGTTGAATCTGCGGTGCCGTATTGGCGACGTGATCCTCGCCGCGCACCACATGGGTGATGCCGAGGTCGATGTCGTCGACGACGCTCGGCAGCGTATAGAGATAGGTGCCGTCGACGCGGACCAGCACCGGGTCCGAAAGCGAGGCTGCATCGACATGCTGCTCGCCGCGTATGAGATCGTTCCACACCACGTCACGCGTCTCGAGCTTGAATCGCCAATGGGGGACTTGCCCCGCCGACTCCAGCTTCTGGCGGTCGGCGTCGGTTAGCTTCAGCGCGGCGCGGTCGTAGACTGGTGGGCGCCCGCGGGCGAGCTGGCGCTTCCGCTTCAACTCGAGCTCGTCCTGCGTCTCGTAGGCCGGATAGAGCCTTCCGCTCGCCTTCAGCTTCTCGACGGCTGCGTCATAGATCGCGAAGCGGTCGGACTGTTTCACCTCGCCGTCCCAACCGAGCCCGAGCCAAGTCAGGTCTTCGCGGATGCCGTTGGCAAACTCTTCGGTGGAACGCTCGCGGTCGGTGTCGTCGAGACGCAACAAGAGTCGCCCTCCCCGCTTCTGCGCAAACATCCAGTTCAGAAGCGCGGTGCGGATGTTGCCGGCGTGCAGCCGGCCGGTCGGGCTCGGCGCGAAGCGTACAGTGACGCTCATGCTAAAACTTCTCGCGAAACTTGTTGGTGATGGGATAGCGCCGATCGCGGCCGAAATTTTTGGCGGTGATCTTCACCCCGGGCGCCGCCTGCCGGCGCTTGTACTCGGCGAGATAGAGCATGCGCTCGACCTTCTTCACCACCTCAGGCGCATGACCGCGCGCCACGATCTCGGTCAACGGCAATTCCAGCTCGACCAGGCAATTGAGAATGTCGTCGAGGACGTCGTAGGAAGGCAGCGTGTCCTGGTCGCGCTGGTTATGCTTCAGCTCCGCCGTCGGCGCCTTGGTCAGGACATTCTCCGGGATGACGCGGCCGGTGGGCCCGAGGCAACCCTTCGGCCGCTCGCGATTGCGATAGCGGGCAAGGGCATAGACTTGTGTCTTGTACAAATCCTTGATCGGGTTGAACCCACCATTCATATCACCATAGAGCGTGGCATAGCCGACCGAAACTTCCGACTTGTTGCCGGTGGTGATCAGCATCGGCCCGAATTTATTGGAGAGCCCCATGAGCAGCGTGCCGCGAGCACGCGACTGCAAGTTCTCCTCGGCAGTGCCTGAGTCGCCCCCATCGGTGATCGTTGCGAGACTCTTGGTCAGGCCATCCACAGCCGAGGAGATCGGCATGATATCGTAGCACACGCCGAGCGCCTCGGCGGTCTGTGCCGCATCGTTCAGGCTCTCGTTGCTGGTGTAGAGATAGGGCAGCATGACGCCATGAACGCGCTTCGCGCCAAGCGCATCCACGGCCATGGCCACGCAAAGTGCGGAGTCGATGCCGCCCGAGAGCCCAAGCACCACGCCGGAAAATCCATTCTTCTCCACATAGTCGCGCAAACCAGTCACGCAGGCGAGGTAGTTGGCGGCGTCGCCCTGTTCGATCTCGGCGAGAGGCTGAATCTCGCAAGCCCAACGCTTCCCGTCCTTGCGCCATTCGGTCACGCCCAACGCTTCTTCCCACGCCGGCATTTGCGCGGCGAGGCTGCCGTCGGCGTTGAGCACGAAGGATGCGCCGTCGAATACCAGCTCGTCCTGGCCTCCAACCTGATTGATGTAGGCCAAGGGCAGCCCCGTCTCAGCGATGCGCGCCCGCGCGATGGCATAGCGCTGTCCCTGCTTGTCCATCCAATAGGGTGAGCCATTCGGCACGATGAGCAGGCCAGCACCTGCCTTGGTCAGCGCCCCGCAGACCTCCTCGCTCCAGATGTCCTCACACACCGGCACGCCGAGCGAAACCCCCCTCACCTCGATCGGTTCCGGCAGTGGGCCTGGGGCAAATACCCGCTTCTCGTCGAACACCCCGTAATTGGGGAGATTGTATTTGAGCCTGACAGTCTCGATGCTGCCTTTATCCAGATACGCCACGGCGTTATGCACAAACGGCCCCTCCGCCCACGGCAATCCGACCAGCAAGGCAGGGCCGCCGTCGCTGGTATCGCGTGCAAAGGCCTCGCAGGCCTCGCGCGCCGCCCGCTGAAAGGCGGACTTCAACACAAGATCCTCGATTGGGTAGCCGGTGAGATAGAGCTCGGTAAAGGCGATCAGGTCGGCGCCCTTCGCCGCGGCTTCTGCCCGCGCAGCGCGCGCCTTTTTCAGATTGCCGTCGATGTCGCCAACGACGGGGTTCAATTGAGCGAGCGCAAGCCTGAAGCTGTCTGTGATCGCGTACACCATGACAGGAACTTAATGCGAAAACATCCAAATTGAACCGTCATGTCCGGCCTTGTGCCGGGCATCCACGATTTCTCTCACTCGTGATTAAAGACGTGGATGGCCGGGACAAGCCCGGCCACGACGGTCGAACTATTGTCCGCTCAGTTTGACTTATTCTCCCGCCGCAATGGAGATCTCGGGCTCAGGCCGTCCCTCGCGCTCGCGCTTCAGCCGCTCGGAAACGATGAATGCGAGCTCGAGCGACTGGTCGGCATTGAGCCGCGGATCGCAATGAGTGTGGTAGCGGTCGGACAGGTCCGTCTCGGTCACAGCCTTGGAGCCGCCCACGCATTCGGTGACGTTCTGCCCGGTCATCTCGACATGGATGCCGCCGGCATGTGTGCCTTCGCCACGATGAATGTCGAAGAAGGTCTCGACCTCGCGCAGGATAAGGTCGAAGGGCCTGGTCTTGTACCCGCCAGCCGCCTTGATGGTGTTGCCGTGCATCGGATCGCAGGCCCACACCACGCTGTTGCCTTCGCGTTTCACGGCGCGGATCAGCGGCGGCAGGTTCTTCGCAACTTTGTCGGCGCCGAAGCGGCAGATCAGCGTGAGTCGCCCAGGCTCGTTCGCCGGGTTCAGCGCTGCGATCAGGCGCAGAAGATCGTCGGGCCCACAGCTCGGCCCGATTTTGGCGCCGACCGGGTTCTTGATGCCGCGCAGAAACTCGATATGCGCCTGGTCGAGATCTCGCGTGCGGTCGCCGACCCAGAGGAAATGGCCTGAGGTCGCGTACCAGTCGCCCGAGGTCGAATCGACGCGAGTCATCGCCTGCTCGTAGCCGAGCATCAGCGCCTCGTGGCTCGTGTAAACGGTCGTGGTGCGAAGCTCGGGCGTCCGCTCAGGGGTGAGCCCGCAGGCGCGCATGAAGCGCAAGCTCTCGGCGATATGCTCGGCGAGCTCCTGATAGCGATGCCCGGCCGGGCTATCCTTGACGAAGCCGAGATTCCACCGGTGCACGTGATCGAGATTGGCGTAGCCGCCTTGCGCGAAGGCGCGCAGCAGATTGAGCGTCGCCGCCGACTGCCGGTAGGCCATCAGCATGCGCTGCGGGTCCGGCGTGCGCGCTTCCTCGGTGAACTCGATGCCGTTGATGATGTCGCCGCGATAGCTCGGTAGCTCCTTGCCGTTCTGCACTTCGGTTGGCGCCGAGCGCGGCTTGGCGAATTGTCCTGCGATGCGGCCAAGCTTCACCACCGGCGAGCCGCCGGCATAGGTCAGCACCACGGCCATTTGCAACAGCACCCGGAAGAAATCGCGGATGGCGTCGGCGCGATGCTCGGCGAAGCTTTCGGCGCAATCGCCACCCTGCAGCAAAAAGGCCTCGCCGGCGGCCACGCGGGCGAGCTTGGCCCTCAGCTCGCGCGCCTCGCCCGCAAATACCAGCGGCGGAAAGGTGGCGAGCTGTTCCTCGACCTCGGCAAGCTTCTTCTCGTCCGAATAGACCGGAACCTGCTCGATCGGCTTAGAGCGCCAGCTGTCCGGGCTCCATCGCGGTGCCATCTGAAATCTCTCCAAAAAGGGGCTGACGCTATATAGGCGCTTCGCCTGCGCCTGGCTAGCAGCCAGCCGTTGTCTCCCCCTCCCGACCGTGCCACATAGCCCCCTTAAGGCCCAAGGAGTCGTAAATGGACCCCCGCCATCTCGAGCACGGTCATCGCCCTAGCGAAATCGCCAAGCGGCTCAAGGACGGGCCGCGCGTCAGCTATCTGCGCGACTGGGTCTATGGCGGCATCGACGGCACCGTGACCACCTTCGCCGTGGTCGCGGGCGTGACAGGCGCCGCGCTCTCCACCAAGGCCCTGCTCATTCTCGGCGTTGCCAATATTCTCGCCGACGGCTTCTCCATGGCCGCCGCCAATTTCTCTGGCACCAGGGCCGAGATCGAAGAATATGAGCACGTGCGCAACATGGAGGAGCGCCACGTCGAGATTGCGCCCGAGGGCGAGCGCGAGGAGATCAGGCAGATCTTTCAGGCCAAGGGCTTCGAGGGCGAAGCGCTCGACAGCGCCGTGAAGGTCATCACTCAGAAGCGAGACCGCTGGATCGAAACCATGATGACCGAGGAGCACGGTCTGCCGCCGATCACTCGCTCCGCTGGACGAGCCGCGCTCACCACCTTCCTCGCCTTTATCGTCTGCGGCTCAATCCCTCTCATGCCCTTCGTGCTCGGCCTTCCCGCCACGATCGAGGCCTCCACCGTCATGACCGGGCTCACCTTCTTCTCCATCGGCTCCCTGCGCAGCCGCTGGTCACCGGCGCTGTGGTGGCGAGCGGGGCTGGAAACCTTCGCCATCGGCATCTCGGCAGCCATCATCGCCTATCTCGTGGGCGTGCTCCTCGGCAGCGTCATCCAATAGACGCGAAGCGGCTACACGCTGTCACCCGATTGTGCCACATTGCGCCGCCATGGCGATCCGCGAACCAAGCTTCACACTCGGCATCGAAGAGGAATACCTCCTCGTCGACAAGGACAGCCGCGACTTGGCGCAGGAACCGCCCCCTGCCCTCCTCGCCAAATGTCAGGAGGCCTTGCTCGACTATGGCAGCCAGGTCAGCCCCGAGTTCCTGCGCTCGCAAATCGAGGTCGGCACCAGCGTCTGCCACACCATCGATGAAGCGCGCGAAGAGCTGATCAGGCTTCGCACTACCGTCGGCACCATCGCCGACGAGTTCGGCGTTGCCCCTATCGCATCATCCACCCACCCCTTCGCCAATTGGCGGAGCCAGCAGCACACCGACAAGGAGCGCTACAACGTGCTGGCGCGAGACCTGCAGCAGGTGGCGCGCCGGCTCGTGATTTGTGGCATGCATGTGCATGTCGGGATCGAGGACGACGACCTGCGCATCGACCTGCTGGGCCAGGCCGCCTACTTCCTGCCCCATCTGCTTGCGCTTTCGACCTCCTCCCCCTTCTGGGAGGGCCAAGCGACGGGCTTGAAATCGTACCGGCTCGCGGTGTTCGACGAGCTTCCCCGCACCGGCATGCCGTATCAGTTCGGCAGCTACAGCGAATATGCCCGCTCCATCGAGGTCCTGGTCAATGCCGGGCTGATCGAGGACGCGACCAAGATCTGGTGGGACTTGAGACCCTCAGCCCGCTTCCCCACGCTCGAGATGCGCATCACCGATATCTGCCCGCTGTTCGCCGACGGCATCACCATTGCCGCGCTCTTCCGCTGCATCCTGCGCATGCTCTATCGCTTGCGGCGCGAGAACCAGCGCTGGCGTACTTACCCGCCTTTCCTGGTGCGCGAGAACCGCTGGCGCGCCCAACGCTACGGCACCGGAGAGGGCATGGTCGATTTCGGGAAGGGCACCCTCGTGCCCTTCCCCGAGCTGATGGAGGAGCTTCTCGAGCTGGTCGCCGAGGATGCCGAGCATTTCGATTGCGTCGCCGAGGTCGGTCGCGTGCGCGATATCGTCAAGGAAGGCACGAGCGCAGACCGCCAGCTCGCGCGTTTCGAGGCGGTGAAGGCCATGGGCGGCAGCGAGCAGGCGGCGCTCGTCGCCGTTGTCGACGGCATCATCGACGACACGATGATCATGCCTTAAAGCGTCGTGCTCATGCCGCCATCGACATGCAGATCCGCGCCGGTGATGTAAGCAGCCTCGTCGGAAGCAAGGAACAGCGCGGCGTTGGCGATGTCCTGCGGGGTACCGAAACGCCTGAGCGGCGTCTGCGTGAGCAGCGCCTTGGCGATCATCGGCTTCTGCATGTAGCGGCCGATCAGAGCTGTCTCAACATAGCCAGGGCAGAGCGCGTTCACGCGGATGCCGTAAGGCGCGTATTCCACCGCGAGGCTCCGCGACAGCGCCGACACCGCCCCCTTGGTCGCCGAATAGACCGACATCTGGCGCGTGTGCTTGGTGGCCATCACTGAGGAGAGATTGATGATGGAGGCGTTGCCCGAGGCTTTCAGCAGATCGAAGGCTTCGCGCGCGCAGCGCACCGTGCCGTCGACATTGGTCTTCCACACCTTGTCCCAGGCGGCGTCGTCGAGGTGGCGGAAGTCGCTCCGTTCGCCGACGCCGGCATTGTTCACAAGCACATCGAGGCGCCCGAACTTCTTAGCCAGGCGGCCCATCAGCGCCTTCACTTGCACCGTGTCGGTCACGTCGACGGTTTCGCCCTGAGCCGAGCCGTTGCTTTTGGTGATGGCGTCTGCTACCTCGCGCGCCGCCTCGCCGTCGCGGTCGGCCACGACCACGCGAGCCCCTTCGCGGCCGAAGGTCTCGGCAATGGCGCGTCCGATTCCGGCGCCTGAGCCCGTCACCAGTGCGATCTTGTCCTCAAGCCGCCGCATCTGATCCGGCCACGGGTGTCGGCGCTTGCCATTTGTGCCTGAGCGTGACGAGCTCCTCAGCAGCGCTTGGATGGAGCGCCATGGTCCTGTCGAACTGCGCCTTGGTCGCGCCCATCTTGAGCGCGATCGCCGCCATCTGCACGATCTCGGCGGCATCGGGCCCGAGGATATGGCAGCCGAGCACCTTGTCGGACGCCATGTCGACCACGAGCTTCATCAGCATTTTCTCGTCGCGTCCGGCGAGTGTGTATTTCAGCGGCCGAAAGGCGATCTTGTAGATGTCGACCACATGGCCCATCTCCCGCGCCGCTTCCTCCGAGAGGCCGACCGTGCCGATCTCGGGATCGGAAAACACGGCGGTCGGGATCATGGCGTGATCGACGGGGGTCGCTTGATCGTTGAACACCGTCTCGGCGAAGGCCGTCGCTTCATGGATGGCAACCGGCGTCAGGTTCACGCGGTCGGTCACGTCTCCAACGGCATAGATGTTGCCGACCGAGGAGCGCGAGAACTCGTCGACCACGACATGGCCGTTCCAGCCGAGATCGACACCGGCCTTGTCGAGCCCGAGCCCCATGGTGTTGGGAAGCCTGCCAGTAGCAGCCATGACCAGGCCGGCCCGAACGCTATTCCCATTCTTGACATGGACGCGGTAGCCGTCCGCCTCCTTGTCTATGCGCGCGATGTCGGTGTTGATGCGGATGTCGATGCCTCGCTTGCACATGGCCTCGGCCAGCCCGTCGCGCAAATCGGCATCGAAATTGCGCAACACCTGATCGCCGCGATGAAGCACGGTGACCCGCACGCCGAGCCCGGCGAAGATCGAGGCGAATTCCATGCCGACATAGCCCGCCCCCACGATGGCGATGCTCGCGGGCAGCTCCTCGAGCTGAAAGCATTCGTTGGAGCTGATCAAATGCTCGGAGCCTGGCAGCTTGGGGATCATCGGATGGCCGCCGGTTGCGACCAGGATGGTCTTGGCGCTGATCGGCGCATCGCCGTTCGCGAGCCTCACCGTGTGAGGATCATCGAGCACGGCGCGGTCAAGGATGATGCGCACGCCGGCTCTCTCCAGCGTCCGCGTGTAGACGCCATTCAGCCGATCGACTTCGCGCCGGACATTGCCGATCAGCGTCGGCCAGTCGAAGCTCAGGCCCTCGCTGGTCCAGCCGAAATTGCGCGCGTCGGCGAAGGCACTCGAATAGCGGCTGCCATAGACGAGCAGCTTCTTCGGCACGCAGCCGCGGATCACGCAGGTGCCGCCGACGCGATATTCCTCGGCGATGGCCACCTTGGCGCCGAGCTCCGCCGCGAGCCTGCCGGCGCGCACGCCGCCGGAGCCGCCTCCTATCACGAACATGTCGTAGTCGAAATTATTCACTCGATGGGGTCCGCTGCAGGAGTTGCACGCCGTCGGGGCTCGCCACGATAGCCAAATCGGCCACCCCGAGGAACAGCCCGTGCTCGACCACGCCAGGCACCCGGTTCAGCGCGAAGGCGAGCACCTCAGGCTCTTGAATGCTGCCGAAGGCGCAATCGAGAATGTAATTGCCTTGATCGGTGAGAAACGGCGCGCCGTCCTTGCCCAGGCGCTGGATGATCTCGCCCTTGCATCCGACCTGGGCAGCCATGGCCTCGACCATGCGGCGCGTGGCGGCAAAGCCGAAGCGCACCACTTCGAGGGGAAGCGGGAACCGACCGAGCGTCTTCACCAGCTTGCTGTCGTCGGCGATCACCACCATCTGATCCGACGCCGTCGCCACGATCTTCTCGCGCAGCAGCGCTCCGCCGCCGCCCTTGATCAGCCGCAGCTGATCGTCGATCTCGTCGGCGCCGTCGACGGTGAGGTGCAGATGTGGCGTCTCGTCGAGCGTGGTCAATGGAATGCCGAGGGCCTCGGCCTGGGCGCGCGTGGCTTCCGAGGTGGGTACGCACAACACCCTGAGCCCCGCCGCCACCTTGACGCCAAGCGCCTCGACGAAGCGCGCAGCGGTCGAGCCGGTGCCAAGGCCGAGCCACATTCCGTCGCAGACGAGGTCGAGCGCGCGCAACGCGGCACTTTCCTTGAGCAAAGAGGAATCGCCATGTTTCACCGAAAGCTGCCCTTTTGGGATGAAGTTGGGCATAGCCTTGCAAAGCCAAGGATGAGATATGCCGGGGCGGCCTGCCACGGTCAATGCGATAAGCCAAGAGAGGATGTTTAACGTGCCGCGCGCCAATTTGAGAGATGCGACGATCGTTTTCGATCTCGACGGCACCCTCGTCGACACGGCGCCGGACCTCACCAAAGCCCTGAACCACGCCCTCATCCGCCGCGGACATGCCGCGATTCCGCAGGAGACCATCCGTTCCGCGGTCGGGTTCGGCGCGCGGGTGATGATCGAGGAAGCGTTGCGGCGCGCCGGCGCCGCCGAGGACATCGAAGAGATGTTGTCCGAGGTCCTGGTTCACTACGAGGCGAACATCGCGGCCGAGAGCAGGCCCTTTCCCGGTGCCGTCGCCTCGCTCGAGGCGCTCGCGGCGTCAGGGGCAAGGCTCGCGATCTGCACCAACAAGCGCGAATATCTGACGCGAAAGCTGCTCGAAGCCCTCGGCCTTCAGCATTACTTCCACGGTATCGCCGGGCGCGACACCTTCGCCGTGTCGAAACCTGACCCTGGCCACCTCCTCCAGGTGATTGCGCAGGCCGGTGGCGAGCCGTCCCGCGCCGTCATGGTGGGGGACAGCGATGTCGATATCCGCACGGCCAAAGACGCAAGCGTGCCTTCGATCCTGGTGAGCTTCGGCTATGCGCGGGAAGCGCTCGACGAGCTCGTTCCCGACGCGGTGATCGGTCATTTCGATGAACTCGTGCCAAGCACCTCATCTCTCCTTGGCGCTTTGCCGGGGGTGCGCCGGCGCTGCTAGCCCGCGTCCACCCACGCCACAGATTTGCCTAATTTCGACCGGACTGCTCTCAACGTGGGGCCACAGTCGAAAGCCACCTTCACCCGCCTTTAGGTCATTTCGCTAACACGCTTTTCCAAGGGAGAGAAAACGATGCTGAGACGTGTCGTGATCGGCGCGAGCCTGGCCTGCCTGATGGGTGGCGCCGCCTACGCCGTTGACGAGCCTGCCGAAGGGGACGATCAGTGCACCCAGCAGCTCGCGGCCGCCGAGGAGGCCGTACAGAACAAGATCGACGCCAACACCATGAGCGAGGAGGACACCGAGAAGGTGAACGAGCTCCTCGACCAGGCCGACGCGCAGTGCACGGAAGGCGACCTCGCCAAAGCGACCGAGACGCTCACCGCCGTCAACAAGATCGTGGGCAAATAGGCTTTGAGACTTGAGAGGCGGCGTGATCTCACGCCGTCCTCGGCTTTCGGCTGCTCCCGGCCGGCCATCCTTGACTTGGCCGGCTCCCAATCGCTAAATCCGGCTTAGAGGCCTGAAGCGGGCGGTTAGCTCAGCTGGTAGAGCACTGTGTTCACATCGCAGGGGTCACTGGTTCAAGTCCAGTACCGCCCACCATAAACATCAAAGGCTTAGGCCTAAATCGCCAACTCTCTCATAAGGCATAGGTCTCCAATAAGTCACAATCGACATAGCCATCTCATCCTCCTTCATGCGCAACATCGATCCTGGAAGGACCAATGACGCCGAGTGTGGGTGAGCACAAGGCGCATGCACCTCTGTTGTGGACGCCAACAAACAGACCCTCGCTTATGTCTACGGCCACGCTGATCCGCGCGATGCTCAGATCGCCAACGCGCAATATGCTAGTCTTCAGTTAGGACTTTCGATTCTCGCGAGGTGCTACATGAAATATCTGCTCACCCTCCTGATTGTTTTGCTGATCCCGACCGCTGCGCTGGCGAAGGGAGAATGCAGACAAGATAGGAAAAAGTTCTGTGCCGGCATGGTAAAGAAAGAGCTTTGGGATTGTCTGAGTAAGCACCAGGCCGAGTTAGCGTCGCCATGCAAGATGAAAATAGAGGCTAGGGCAAAGGCTAAAAAAGAGCGGTCCGCGCAAGTGACTGCACCGAGCGCCGCGCCCGGCGCCAACTATTCCTCACCTTCAACAGACACCCAGCCGCAGCCGACCTATCCTGCCGGCGAGCCGAAATAGTCGGGCGGTAGAATGCCATTACCAAGGTTGGGGGCGCCGGCTTTGGCCCGGCGCGATGTTCATGACACGCACAAGCATGGTCCCTTGCAGCGCGCCACTCTCAAGCCTTGGGTTATGAGGTCGCGAGGCGGTAGGTTGGCAATGGAGTGACCCAATGAAAATGACGGCCACCGTGGAATTGGAATTTGAGTCAGTCGGGGAGACGACCCATAACGCAATGGATCAAGCGCTAATTCGTGGCCTGGAAGCTTTAAAGAAAGGCATCGAGCTAAGAGAGACCGGCACGCCTCGCAGAGCCATCAAGTCTGGGTCTACAAAATGGAATGTTGTAAAGACAGCAATCTCGTAGTTTTGGGCGTCGGCCGTGGGTCTGGATGAGGCGTTTCCCTCCCCCATGGATCCAAAGACGAGCCATAGGGCGCAGACCATTTGCCAGGGGAGTATTGAATAATGTCTCAGTCGCTAATGCCTGTATCACTACTTGACCGTTTCGACATTTCGACCCGAAGACCTCGCCCTTATCAAAGAATGCGGTCGTGTGCTCTCGCCATAAGCTCTTCCGTGAAAAGCAATTGGAAGCGCAGCATCGCTGCGAAATAGATAAGATTAGGAATGTCGCGCTGCGCATGGAGGTTGCCGATGTGAACGGCCCAATCGATGTAGCGCTGGTCGATCTCGCCATTAAAAAAATCAGCCCAGTAGGCTTTTTGAAGCTTTTTGACGCGCTCGACCGTGTCTTGACTGGAGAAGAACACGTTGAACTCAGGCTGAGCGCCTAGCCATTCGTAAAAGCGATCGACGACGCTGCCGATCTTAGGATTGAGGAACTTGCTCTGGAGCGCCGTCGTCCAGCGGTGCGCGCCTTCCACAAGCTAATTGCGCTCGATACCTATTTAACCAGCCATCAAATCGCACAGTTCGCTAAGCGCCGTGTGATCGAAAGTGGCAAGGCTATGCTCGCCATGTCCACGCCGGTCACCTCGATCTGGGACGGCATCCTGTTGCTGCCGCTCGTTGGCATCGTTGATTCGCAGCGCACGCAGGACATCATGGAGAAGACGCTGTCGCGCATTTCGGAGAGCCGGGCCCGGGTTTTCGTCATGGATATTAGCGGCGTCGTTACCGTCGACACCGCGGTCGCCAACAATTTCATCAGGATCACCCAGGCAACCAGGCTGATGGGCTGCGATTGCATCATCTCTGGCATTTCGCC
>DATFVP010000204.1:0-4036 GCA_035260285.1 Methyloceanibacter sp. | reverse complement strand
TACCGCGTCCTGCCACACCGGGAGAAGAGACGTTGTCGCGCCCGAGAATCACGCCGCGTCCCTGACCGCCGCGACGATTTTCCGTGCCGCATCGTCGAGATCGTCGGCTGGAATGACGGAAAGCCCCGACTCCTGAAGCAGCGTCTTGCCGCGCGCCACATTGGTGCCTTCGAGCCGCACCACCAGCGGCATGCCGATCTTCACCTCGCGCACCGCCTCGATGATCCCCTCGGCGATGACGTCGCAGCGCATGATGCCGCCGAAGATGTTCACCAGCACGCCCTTCACATGCGGATCTGAGAGAATGATCTTGAACGCTTCGGCAATCTTCTCTTTGGATGCGCCGCCGCCGACATCGAGAAAGTTTGCGGGCTCGCCGCCTCTGAGCTTGATGATGTCCATGGTCGCCATGGCAAGGCCCGCGCCATTGACCATGCAGCCGATGGTGCCGTCGAGCTTCACATAGGAAAGCCCGAGCCGCGAGGCCTCGACCTCAGCCGGCTCCTCCTGGTCGAAGTCGCGCAAGGCTGCGATGTCGGGGTGGCGGAACACTGCATTGTCGTCGAAGCCGATCTTGGCGTCGAGGCAGATGAGCTTGCCGTCCTTGGTCACCACCAGAGGGTTGATCTCGATCAGGCTCGCATCCTTGTCGAGGAACAGCCGATAGAGCGCGCTTACGAGCCTCGCGCATTGCTTAGCCTCATCGCCTTCGAGCTTCAGCGCCGATGCGATAATGCGGGTATGGAACGGCCACAGGCCAGACGCCGGATCGACTGTGAGCGTAGTAATCTTCTCCGGCGTGTTAACCGCGACCTCCTCGATGTTCACGCCGCCTTCGGTCGAGGCGATGAAGGCCACGCGCCCAGAATCGCGGTTGACCAGCAGCGAGAGATAGAGCTCCCGCCCGATGGCAATGTCCTCGACCACATAGACTTGCGCGACCGGGCGTCCCTTCGGCCCGGTCTGCGGCGTGACGAGGGGCTTGCCCAGCAGGCGCTCCGCCTGTCCGCGCAGCTCCTCGAGCGTCTTCACCAGCTTGATGCCGCCGCCTTTGCCCCTGCCGCCCGCATGGATCTGCGCCTTTACTACCCATGCGCCTGGCTTGAGCTTGCCAGCGGCCGACACCGCCTCGTCCGGGGTGGTGGCCACATAGCCGTCTGCGACCGGAGCGCCGTAGTCGTGGAGCAGCGCTTTGGCTTGATACTCGTGGATATTCATGGTCCCGCCAGGCGAGCTTACAATCAGGACACGGGAGCAGCGAGGCTCGGCGCGATCCTCTGGCAGAGCTCAACCAGCGACTTCACCGATTCGACCGATTTCATGAAGGCGTCGCGTTCAGCCGAGTTGAGGTCGAGCTCGATGACGCGCTCGACGCCCTTGGCGCTGATCACCACCGGTACGCCAGCATAGAGACCCTTCACGTGGTATTCGCCGTTGAGGTAGGCGGCGCAAGGCAGCACGCGCTTCTTGTTCTTGAGATAGGACTCGGCCATTTCCAGCGCGGCGGCGGCAGGTGCGTAATAGGCCGAGCCGGACTTCAGCAGGCCAACGATCTCCGCGCCGCCGTCACGCGTGCGCTGAACGATCTCGTCGAGCCGCTTCTGCGTGATCCAGCGCATGCGCACGAGATCGGTAAGCGGAATGCCAGCCACGGTCGAATAGCGGATGAGCGGCACCATAGTGTCCCCGTGGCCGCCAAGCACCATCGCGGTCACGTCCTCCGGGCTTACATCGAACTCCTCGGCAAGGAAGAAGCGGAACCTCGCCGCATCGAGGATACCGGCCATGCCGACCACCTTGTTGCGCGGCAGCCCGCTCGTCTTCTGCAGCGCCCAGACCATGGCGTCGAGCGGGTTGGTGACGCAGATGACGAAGGCCTCGGGCGCGTATTTGCGCAAGCCTGCGCCAACCTGCTCCATGACCTTGAGGTTGATCTCGAGGAGATCGTCGCGGCTCATGCCTGGTTTGCGCGGCACGCCGGCGGTGACGATCACCACATCGGCGTCCTTGATCTCGGCATATTCGTTGGCGCCCTTGATTTTCGGGCTGTATTTCTCGATCGGGGCGGCCTGCGACAGGTCGAGCGCCTTGCCTTGCGGCACGCCATCCACCACGTCGAACAGCACCACTTCGCCGAGGTCCCTGAGGCCAGCAAGGTGGGCGAGCGTACCGCCGATCTGGCCTGCGCCGATCAGTGCAATCCGATTGCGCGCCATGGTTCCCTCTCCTCAATTTGACGCCGTGACGAGCGGGGCCACGCACCGCTTCCACCTTTGGTTACTGGCAATTCCGCTCCTCTGCAAGCGGGTGGCGCCCCCTCTTTAGCGGGGCTCGCAGGCGGTGGCGCCGCGTCTACGCCGCAGGGCGAGATAGGCCTCGGAGCGCATCTCCATCAGCCGCGAGGCGGTGCGGGCGAAGCTCTCGGCGCCGATGCCGTCGACGTAAAGCGCATGCGGCTCGCCCGCGGCCGAGGCGATCAGCCCCTAGCTTCTCGAGCCGGTAGTCCTTCGCCGATTCGAGCTCATGCGTCTCCATGCACCCTTCAATCAGTTTGATGAAGGGCGTGAACAGTTGGCGGTTCAGCCAAAGCTCGCGCGGCGCCGTGTTGGACGTGGCGACCATCACCACGGTGGCGGCGAAGAGCTACTGGAACAAACGGCTGAGGATCATGGCGTCGGCGATGTCGGTGACCTCAAGCTCGTCGAAGCAGAGCAGGGCCGCGTCATTCACAATCTCGGCCGCGGCGCTCGCGATCGGGTCGGTGGCGGCCTTGCGGCCGCGCTCGATCGCCTCATGCGCTTCCGCCATGAATTCCTGGAAGTGCACACGACGTTTCGGCGCGTAATGCACAGTCTAGAAAAAGAGATCGAGCAGCATGGTCTTGCCACGCCCAACCCCGCCGTAGAGATAGAGCCCCTCCGGGGCCGAGCGGCGCCGCCCCGCGAAGGGAAACAAATCGCCGAACCTCGGCTCGCTGTACTGCGCCAGACGATTGGCAAGCAGTTGCAGCTTTTCAGCCGCCAGCTCCTGCGCGGTGTCCGGCGCAAGCTCGGCTGCCTGCACCATCTGCCGATAGCGTTGGAGAGGTCCCTCCTGCATGCGTCCCCTTAGAAGCTGTCGAGCAAGCCCCCAATCGGCTATGCTCTAAAGCAAACCGGCGGCGCGAAGCCAAGAGGGTGGATGATGGCGGGAGAGCGCCCGAGCAACGACACAAAGGACATTGAAGACGAGGAAGGGGCGATCGAGGAATCGATCGAGGTGGCAGGCGTCCCCCTCGTTGTCTGGTCGGCGCGGCTCTCGCTCTTTCTTCTCATCCAGGGGATCATCGTCCTCAGTTCCTACGCCTATTTCGGCTTCGGCACCGATCCCTCCCATTTCGGGCCTGGCTTCCGCCTCGATCCGATCCACGCTGCGGTGAACTTCGTCTGGGGGTTGGCCGGCAGCGTGATCGGGTTTTTCATGCCGCGACTCTCCATCTCCTTCATGCTCGCCTTCGCCATCTTCTTCACGTTGTTCGCTGGCTTCGGCACCTTCACCGCCGATCATTTCGGTATGAAGCTCGATACCATGGACAATCTTGCCAACTGGGGCTTGGCGCTCGCCGCTTGGGCCATTGGTATCTACGCGCTTTGGCAAGGCTGCCTCCAGGAGGACGAGGAGGAGCAGTAGGAGCGGGGCTAGGGCCGGACTTCGGTGGTCAGCGGCGCGCTCTTCGGCTTGACCCGCACCGTGAGGACCTTCGCGCGTTGCGTGCGGCTGAGATTAAGCCCGCGATGGATGACGTTCGGGGCGACATAGTCGGCCTCACCCTGCTTCAGCGATCTGGAGTTCTGCCCTTCGCGCAGTAAGGTCAGCGTGCCTTCGAGCACGTAGTCGAACTCATGCGCGTCGGGGTGAACGTGCCACAGCACCGAGGAGCCGGGCGGGAAGGTATTGAGCTGGACATTCAGTTCCTTGTCCGGCTCGCCGGCAAGATCGGAGACGAAAAGCTGCTCGGCCGTGACCTCGCCCGGAGCCTCGGCCTGACGCTCGATGA
>DATFVP010000203.1:0-3481 GCA_035260285.1 Methyloceanibacter sp. | reverse complement strand
GTCTCCAACGCCCCGAGCAGGCTGTTCGGCGCCGGCACATCCTCGGCCGCGACCAGCGCGGCCTTCGGCCTTAGCGTCCAGGGGCGCTCATAGACCGGCGCGGCGTGCGCGAGTGCCGAGAGCGGAATATCGGCCTGTACTGCGGCGCCGTGGCGCACCACGAGCTTTCCGCTGTCGGTGGTGCAGCCGATCACGGCGAAGTCGAGCTCCCATTTGCGAAACACTCGCTCGGCGATCGGCTCAGCGCCCGGCTTCAGCACCATGAGCATGCGCTCCTGGCTCTCCGACAGCATCATCTCGTACGCGGTCATGCCGGTTTCGCGCGTCGGCACTCGGTCGAGCTCAAGCTCGATGCCGACGCCGCCTTTGTCGGCCATCTCCACCGACGACGAGGTGAGCCCTGCGGCGCCCATGTCCTGGATGGCGACGATGGCATCTTCCTGCATCAGCTCGAGGCAGGCTTCGAGCAGAAGCTTCTCGGTGAAGGGATCGCCGACTTGCACCGTCGGACGCTTCTCGGCCGACGCCTCATCGAACTCTGCCGACGCCATGGTGGCGCCGTGAATGCCGTCGCGCCCGGTCTTTGAGCCAACATAGACCACGGGCAAACCAACACCTTTCGCCGCAGACTTGAAAATGCGCTTGGCGTCGACGAGCCCCACGGTCATGGCATTGACCAGGATGTTGTCATTGTAGCGGGCATCGAAATTGGTCTCGCCGCCGACCGTGGGCACGCCCATGCAATTGCCGTAGTCGCCAATGCCCGACACGACGCCGACGACGAGATGGCGGGTCTTGGGATGATCGGCTGCGCCGAATCTGAGCGCATTCATATTGGCAACGGGGCGCGCGCCCATGGTGAACACGTCGCGCATGATGCCGCCGACGCCGGTCGCAGCGCCCTGGTAAGGCTCGATATAGGAGGGGTGGTTGTGGCTCTCCATCTTGAACACGGCAGCCTGGCCGTCGCCGAGATCGACCACGCCGGCGTTCTCGCCAGGGCCTTGGATCACCTGCGGGCCCTTGGTCGGCAGCTTCTTCAGCCACACCCGGGAGGATTTGTAGGAGCAATGCTCGGACCACATCACCGAGAAGATGCCGAGCTCGGTCAGGCTCGGCTCCCGCCCGAGCACGGCAGCGAGCAGCCGGTATTCGTCAGAACTCAAGCCATGCTCGGCGACCAGGTCCGGCGTGATTTTCGGGGAGGGCTTGTTCATGCGGGAGGAGCGTATCGATTGGCTGCGGCGGAACGAAAAGCGCGAGTTGAAGCCCTAACAAACGGATTGCCAGGTCAAGCCCGGCATTGACGAAACCCACTACGCGGCGAGGCCTTCCACCAGGCCTTTGAACATCTTGGCGCCATCGGTGCCGCTCAATGCCGGGTCAGCCAAGCGCTCAGGATGTGGCATCAGCCCAAGGACGGTTCCTGTCTCATTGTAAATGCCTGCGATGTTGCGCCGCGAGCCGTTGGGATTGGCGTGCGCGCTGACGTTGCCTTGCGGATCGCAATAGCGGAAGGCGACGCGGCCTTCGCCTTCGAGGCGGGCAAGCGTGTCATCGTCGGCGAAGTAGCAGCCGTCCTTGTGGGCGATGGCGAACTTGACCACCTGGCCCTTCTCGTAGCGACCGGTAAAGCGCGTGTCGGTGCGCTCCACGCGGAGATGCACGTCCTTGCAGATGAATTTGAGCGTGGCGTTGCGCATCAGCACGCCCGGAAGCAGCCGCGCCTCGGTCAGAACCTGGAAACCGTTGCAGATGCCAAGGACGGGCGTCCCAGCCTTTGCCCGCTTGATCACTTCGCGCATGACTGGTGAGTGCGCCGCCATGGCGCCCGAGCGGAGATAGTCGCCATAGGAGAAGCCGCCGGGCAGGACGATGAGGTCGCTTTGCGGCAACTCGGCGTCACCATGCCAGATCATGGCGGGCGGCCGGCCCGTTGCTGCCTCGAGCGCCACCGCTGCGTCGCGGTCGCAATTCGATCCGGGAAAGACGATGACCGAAGCCTTCATGCCCGCTCAAGCCGCCTCGAGCTCATAGGCATAATTCTCGATGATGGTGTTGGCGAGCAGCTCCTTGCACATGCGCTCGACCTCGGCCCGCGCCCGCGCCGGGTCCTTCTCGGCCACCTCGACCTCGATATATTTGCCCTGGCGCACATTGCCGGCAGAGCCGAAGCCAAGCGCATGCAGCGCTCCTTCGATCGCCTTGCCTTGGGGGTCAAGGACCCCCGGCTTCAAGGTGATGGTGATGCGCGCCTTCACGAGCCTCGGTCCTATTTCGAGCGCACCAGCACTGGGCCCGTTTTCACCCGCATCGGATTGTCGACATGCAGTCCGAGCCTGCGCGCGACCTCCTGATAGGCCTCGACCAGGCCGCCCATATCGCGGCGGAAGCGGTCCTTGTCGAGCTTGTTCTGCGTCTCGACGTCCCACAGCCGGCAGCAATCGGGCGAAATCTCGTCGGCGAGCACGATGCGCATCTGCTCGTTCTCCCAGAGACGGCCGAACTCGCATTTGAAATCGACGAGCCTGATGCCGACGCCGAGAAAAAGGCCGGAGAGAAAGTCGTTGATGCGGAGCGCGAGCGACATGATGTCGTCGAGCTCCTGCGGGTTGGCCCAGCCGAACGCGGTGATGTGCTCCTCGGTGACCATGGGGTCTCCGAGCTTGTCGGACTTGTAATAGAACTCGACGATCGAGCGGGGGAGCGGCGTGCCCTCGTCGACCCCGATCCGCGTGGCGAGCGAGCCGGCGGCGACATTGCGCACCACCACCTCGAGCGGGATGATCTCCACCTCGCGAATAAGCTGCTCGCGCATGTTAAGCCGCTTGATGAAGTGCGTCGGCACGCCGATCTCGCCGAGCTTCACGAACAGATATTCGGAGATGCGGTTGTTGAGCACCCCTTTGCCTTCGATCTTGTCGTGCTTCTTGTTGTTGAAGGCTGTGGCGTCGTCCTTGAAGTGCTGGACGAGCGTACCAGGCTCAGGACCCTCATAGAGAATCTTGGCCTTGCCTTCGTAGATGCGGCGGCGCCGGTTCATGTTACGTTCCTCTCACTCTTAGCGTCCGTCGAAGCTGACAACACCACCAGCGCGCGGAAACGAAATGCCCGTACCGCGCCTGTCGCCGATAGCTCTTCTGCGGAATCAACCCAGGGTCTAAGCCGACCTTAACGCAAGGGGATGGGAGTGACAACGACCGCTCTCCAATCGTCCCTGGCCTTCCGGGATTTGTTGATTTTCGAGCCTCCAGGCGGTATCCCTCGACCAAGGGAGAGACATAAATTTCCTTGATTTCTGGGGTTTTCGCGGCGCTGTTGGCGCTTCATGAGGAAAGATGCGGCAGATGACCACTTTTGAGGATCGGGAGAAGGGGTTTGAGCGAAAGTTCGCCCATGACGAGGAGCTCAAGTTCAAGGCCACGGCGCGGCGCAACAGGCTGATCGGGCTGTGGGCGGCCGAGAAAATGGGGCTCGCCGG